>JACFNS010000232.1 GCA_019454705.1 Taibaiella sp.
TACCGCCGAAGACCTGAACGTAAGCACGAAAATTGCAGGTAACGAGTTCCTGTGGAATATACTGGACAACGAAACCTTTACCGAAAAAATAAAGGACAAAAATATCAGCCGCTATATAGACGAAGACCTGGTACAGAAGATATATAAAAAGCTGGCTGCCACACCTGAATACAAAGAATACATAGCAGAACGCGAGCGTAACTATAAATCGGAAGTAGCTATTGTCAAATTTATTTTTGATAATAATATTTTTGACGACGAAGCCGTGATGGAGCATTTTGCGGATGAACTGCCGGGCTGGGAAGACGACAGCGATATGGTGAAGATATTAATGGACAACTTCTTCAAAAGCAGTTCCAAGATTAATTTTCTCAAGCTCATATCTGCTGAAAAGAACGAGTACGCGCACAATCTACTGCATACTACGCTGGAAAAAGAAGCGTACTGCACAGAATTGATACAGCCCAAACTGAACAACTGGGATGCCGAAAGGGTGGCGTTGATAGATATGCTGCTGCTGCGTATGGGGGTGGCTGAATTACTGTATTTCCCCACTATACCCACAAAGGTTACCATCAACGAATTCATTGAAATAGCCAAGATGTACAGTACACCACAGAGCGGACAGTTTGTAAACGGTGTGCTGGATAACATACTGAAAGACCTGGTTAAGGAGAATAAAATTCATAAAGAAGCAAGAAACGCCTGATATATGAATAAAATGATAGGCTTTAAGAAATGTTTGGTTGCATCATCATTGATGGTGATGCTTGTTGCATGCGGTGATAACGCGCAAAAAGAACAATCTCAGTCAAAAGATGGGTTGCTATCGACGGAACTGGTGAGCAACCCTCGTTCTGCTAAGGGGCTGGATACAGCTGCCTACAACGAGCTGCCCACTATGGACTTTGAAGATTCTGTACACGATTTCGGCCTGCTGACAGAGGGCATGAAAGCTACACATGCCTTTGAGTTTGTGAACAACGGCAAGACGCCATTGATTGTGAGTGCGGCCAAGGGCTCTTGCGGATGCGCAGTGGCTGAATACCCGCGCGACCCGATAGCTCCGGGAGCTTCCGGCATCATACAGGTGGTATTTGATACCTATGGAAAGAACGGCCACCAGGAAAAGTCAATTGCTATAACTACTAACTCGAAGCGGGGTACAGAGATGCTTTATATAAAAGCCGATGTAAAGGCTGCTCAATAATTAAGTTTAAAAAAACAATAAAAACCAGATAAATACAATGTTAGCACAACTTCAGACAATTATGTTGCAGGCTGCACCTGGCGGTGGCGGCGCTTTTCAGCTTATCTTCCTTGTAGGTATGATAGCGGTGATGTACTTCTTTATGATACGCCCGCAGGCCAAGCGTGCCAAAGAGCAGAAAAAATTCGCTGAAACTATCGGCGTAGGTGAGCACATCATCACTACTGCGGGCATACATGGCACTATCAGGCGCAGCAACGAAGATGGTACACTGCAAATCGAAGTACACCACGGTACTTTCATGACCATCGAACGCTCTGCGGTATCTATGGAGATGACCAATGCTTACCGCAAGAAATCTGCAACCCCCGTGGCTGTAGAAGACAAAAAATAATACTTCGTGCCATGCTGAAGGTAGGAGTTACAGGAGGCATAGGTGCCGGAAAATCAGTTGTATGCCGGGTGTTCCATACACTCGGCATACCTGTGTTTAATGCTGACGATACAGCCAAACAACTGATGGAAACCAACCCTGCTTTAGTAACTGCCATTCAATCCTTGTTCGGTAGTAATATATACATGGATGGCAGGCTCGACAGGAAAAAACTGGCGTCCATCGTGTTTGAGCAACCTGCCTTATTACAGCAACTCAATGCGCTCGTACACCCCGCTACCATAGCTTTTGGCAACCAGTGGATGGCCACCCAAACATCTCCTTATGTTATCAAAGAAGCGGCTATCTTTTTTGAAAGCGGCAGCTACAAAGAAATGGATGTGATGATAGGTGTGTCTGCACCTGAAAATATACGTATCAACCGCGCTATGCAACGCGAGGGTATGACACGAGAAAAAGTAATGCAGCGTATTGCCAGCCAAATGGATGACACTGAAAAAATGAGCCGCTGCGATTATGTGATTATTAACGACGGTACTACCGCTATCATTCCGCAGGTGCTACAGGTACACCGGGCCCTATTGGGCAAGTCAGCCTGATTATTTTCCGCCATATATCGCTTTGTGGAATAAGTCGTATTCAGTTTTATTGTCCTTATCTGTTTCTTTATCGCGTATAGCTTCCAGCGCAGGCTGCATTATTTTCATCCTCCTCTCCGCACGGGTAGTTTGTGCTTTGTTGTTTTTCTTTACCTGGTCTTTGTAGTAGTATGCTGCGTCATACATATATACGGCAATTGCGCCCCTGTAGCTGCCTATTACCTCCGATTGCGCCAGGTATTCCGCTACGTGCAGTGCGGCTTTAAACGCTTCTTCCGATTCAGTTTTCTTCATGTAAATGCCAGCCGCTATGGCCAGGTCTATTTTATCCCCTGCCGCTACACGATACTGCGCATCTTGTAAGATTACAGTGTCCTGTGGTTTTCCCTGCTCTGCCAATACAGCCCATATCTCGGGTAGCATTTCGCCGCCGGGTTTTGTGGCCAGCATTCTATTGGCTATGCTGTATGCTGTGTCTTTAGTCACGATGCTTAACCCTCTCAGGGCGGCTGCTGCTACTTTGTAAGAATAGTCGTTGATGCCATGATGCATCTCCGGTTGCGCGTCTTTCACTTTCCATGTCGCCAGTACGTGCAAGGCTGCAGCTCTTACATGGTGAGAGCTGTCTTTCATGGCTATTGTTCGCACAGTGGGGGTAAATGTCTCCTGTACTTTTTTGTTTTTCTGACCTTCCAGGTAATTCAAAGCATATACCCGCACATATTCCAATCCATCTTTCAGTCCCAGGTGGTACATTTCCTGTATCGTGGCATTGTCCAGGTTGGCCTTGTTGGCCCGTATAGCCCGCACTTTCAATGTGTAATCTTCCGTTCCTGTGGCCTTGTAGTGTGCCAGCCAATGTTGTGCAGTTTTATCCTCATTGATTACACCCGCCAGCCAATGCTCTGCATCTACTATCACGGCCGGCCTGTTCTGGTTATGATATGGGTAGGTAATGGTAGTGGTTCGCTCGTTTACATCTATTACATCGCTGAATATATTGTCTTCCGTTACTACGTTTATTTTCATGGGCAGGCGATACAGTTCCGGTTGTGTCTGTGCAAGGGTAATTTGCACCTTCTGGTTTTTGTCGTCAAAATTATATTTAGCTTCCAGCACGGGGTGCCCGCCCCTGTAATACCATTGGTTGAAAAACCAGTTCCAGTCTTTGCCCGTTATTTTTTCTACCGCTATGCGCCACTGGTGTGCTTCTGCTGGTTGCAGCGCATGTTCTGTCAGGTACAGTTGCATACTCTTATAGAAAGCTGTATCGCCAATGATACCATGCAGGTAGCGCAATATGCTGGCGCCCTTCTGGTAAGAAATCCTGTCAAACATATCTTCCCGTGCATGATAATGGAAACGTACCAATGGCTCGTCATTTTTCTCAGCCTGGCCCAGGTAAGTGTTCAGGTCCTGGAAGGCTAGTTTCTGTTCTGATGCTTTGCCGTATTTGTACCTGCGCCACAATTGTTCGCCATAGGTGGCAAACGATTCGTTCAGTGTCAGGTTCGACCATGATTCGGCCGTTACATAATCGCCAAACCACTGGTGAAACAATTCGTGCGATACAATATCCTCGTAGTCTTTATCCCGTATTTCCCTATCTGTCTGGTTGATGAATTCACCAAACACGGTGGCCGTAGTATTCTCCATGGCCCCCGATACATAGTCCCTTACTACCACCTGGCTATATTTATTCCAGGGGTAGGGCACACCCGTCACTTTCGAGAAGAAATCCACCATCTCAGGCGTATGGCGGAACATATCTTTAGCAAAACGTTCATATTCAGGTTCTACATAGTAACTGATTTCTTTGCCTTGCCACTGCTCGTCCTGCACCACTGCGTATTTGCCTATGGCCATCATCATTACATAGGGCTGTACGTCCTTTTTCATTTCCCACACATCTGTGCGCGTGCCGTCATTATTTTTTACCGAGCCTTTCATCACACCGTTGCTCAATGTCACAAAGCTGTCTGCCACAGTCATTTGTATACGTGTGGTAAAACGCTCGTTGGGTTTATCGAATGTAGGCACCCAGTGCGAGTTAGCTTCAGTTTCGCCCTGCGTCCATACCTGTGCCGGCTTGTAGGGTATCTTGTAGTCTGTATTGATGAAGTATAATCCCCTGTCGTCCTTAATGGCCTTACTGCCTCCGGATGTCTGGGCGTATGGTTTGGCAACGTACGCTATTTCCAGTTGCACGTTTTCGGTCCGGTGATATTGCCTGTCCAGGTATATGGTCAGGCTGTCGTTCTGGTAGTTAACCTTTGCTTTTTTGCCATTGGCGGTCACGCTTTCTATACTCATGCTTTTGGCATCCAGTATTATTTTGTCGCTGCTATAGAAGTAGGGGTGCATATTTATCACCGCCATGCCTTTGGCTGTGCGGGCTGCGTAGTCAAAGCTTATAGCCACATCGGTATGGGTTATATCCCAGTCCATATCGGCTGTTGCCCTGTAGCGGCTGTCCGATGCTTTTATGGTCACGGGATCCAGTGTTACTGTTTTGCGGCTGCTCTTGCATCCGTACAGTACTATGGGTAATATGAGCAGTGGCAGAAACTTTAATTTCATTCTATATATGGGTGTCTTACAGGTAATATTAATCAATACAAGCCAAATTAAGATACCCTCATTAAGGGTATTTGCAGTAAATTAATGTAAGACAGGGTTAACTGCCTGTCCTCTCATGTTGTATGCAATACACTCCTTTTTTCATGTTA
>JACFNS010000233.1 GCA_019454705.1 Taibaiella sp.
GTTCTTGGCATCATCGCCTGTGTTGTCTGTATAACCATCTATGGTCATGTTGTAGTCTTTATACTCGTTCAGTATAGATACAACTTCGTCCAGCAGTTTGTAAGAAGTCTTTTTGATTGAAGCCTTACCAAGATCGAACTGTATAGCTGTTGCAGCGAATGCAAGGCGCTTCTTCACTTCTACGCTTACCTCAGGACAACCGTAGTTGTTGGTAGTACCCGGTACAGTAGGACATTTATCCAGGTTGTCTGCTATACCATCGTTATCGGTATCAGGGCAGCCTTCGTTAGCTATAGGGCCAGCAGCGTTCGGGCATTTATCTTCGTTGTCAGATATGCCATCGTTGTCGCTGTCAGGGCAGCCTTTGTATTGGGCCAGACCAGCCACATCAGGACATGCATCATCCAGGTCAGCTACGCCATCGCTATCGCGGTCAGGACAACCTTGCAGGCCAGGAGCGCCGGCTTCTGTTGGGCAACGGTCTTCAGCATCAGCAACACCGTCCAGGTCAGTGTCAGGGCAGCCTTCTGCGGTTTTTGAACCCGCCACATCAGGACACTTGTCATCTTTATCCAGTACGCCGTCACCATCTTTATCAGGGTTGGGGCATCCACGTTCTTCCCATACGCCTTTCTCATTTTTACACTTATCCTTTTTGTTAGACACGCCGTCGCCATCGCTGTCTTTAGGCTTCTTGTTGTTGATAGGAATAGAAGCACCCATGTAGAAGTTGGCGCCATAACCATTGCCCAGTATGCCTGTCAGGTCATCACTACCCAGGAAGAATCCACCTACACGCAGGCCCAGGCCATATTTCAGGCTCTTGGTCAGGAAGTCGTAAGTCAAAGGAATACCTGCGCTGAATACGCGTGTATCCCAACGCGGTGTTACAGTCAATTGGTTGTAGAATGATGTACCGAAATTCTCACGGTTAACCATATTCATCATGAACATTGCATTCACATACAAGCCTTTTACTGCGTGGAAGTCTACACCCAAAATCATATTTGTTGGCAGGTACACTTTTGATACCGATGTACCTGTGCCGGAATCTACAGCCAGGTTGTGATTAGATGTGTAGCGAACAAGCTTATCGTAGCTGGTAAAGCTGTCAGCCAGTTCACTGCCTTTCATCGTAGCAGCTTGTCCTGTTTTATTCCTGATGTTAGCAGTAAAGTTGTTGTTCTTGTATTTGATAGAACCGAAATCCACTATAGAAGCAGAAACACGCAGCTTGTATTTGTTTTTGCTACGGTCAGATATGCCGGTCTTGCCATCCATATCGTATTTGTACTTCTCGTTGTTTGGCCTCCATTCATAAACAAAGCCCAGGTCGCCACCGAAGCCGTTGCCGCTGCCACCCAGGAAATCGCCGGGGCTGGTGCCAAATCCGTCGTTTCCGGTGATGTTGCTGCCGAAGCTCATGTTTGTATTAGTAATAATCAGAGAATCCCTTAACGGGTATGCTGTAGCATTTATACCGGAAGCAACTGTGCTGATATATGCAGCACCCATCAGGTAACGTACTGTCAAACCACCTTTTACAAAGTGCTTACCACCATCATATATCACGCCGCCATAGCTTAATCCTACTTCACTCCATCCGTGTGTAGTGTAGTTGAATTCATCTGTATTGATGGATACAGGCTGGTTGCTGGTAAAGTCAACTTTGTAGCTGGAGTCCGTAACGAAACGGTACAGGTCCTGGTTGAAGTTGTGAAACTGGTTCATAGCACGCACACGTGTAGTAATGGCGAAGCTATGTTTCGAATTGATGCTCACCATAACACCGGGCCCGCGCAGCTCAAAGTAAGGCGCCAGCAGGCTGAATTCGCTCTGGTTCTGGAAAGTAAGGGCGGAGTTCACACCATCGTCGCCAATATTCGTCAGGCCGCTGATGCCGCCGTTAATCTGGGCCAGGTTATTGTTTACACCCAGGTTCAACGAAAAGAGGTCAATGGTAAACTTATGGCGGCTATCCGCTATGTTGGCCGGGTTCAGGTACATACCATTAGTACCGCTCCAGTTGCTGGTGGCAATGCCTATATAACGTTGCGCATGTGCAAGCACAGGCAACATCATCGCCAGCAGAGTAATTAGTCTAATTTTTCTCATATGGGTTAATTTTTCTGTTTAATATTCGTTTTTAAGAAAATGGGGGATTTCCGAATTTTTCGTGTGAGATTTTGCTGCTTCCGAATTTTTCGCAAAGAAATAAAAAATTTATGATTTATAATAGACTTTATATGAATTGTTTTTCCAGCACAAAACTAATAGGCACAGTACATTTCCTATATACCGCACACAGGGTATAATTATTAAGTAGTGACACTGATGGGTACAAAAAAGCCGCTTATTACTAATAAGCGGCTTTTGCATTGATTATCAATAAATTAACCTACAGCTACACGTTTGAAAGCAGTAACGGTCAGGCCGCTTTCTACGCTGTCTAAGTATTTGCCTACTGTCAGGCCGGCATCTTTTACGAAAGGCTGGTCAAGCAGGGTATTTTCTTTGAAGAACTTGTTCAGCTTGCCCATAGCTATTTTTTCAGCCATATCAGCGGCTTTGCCTTCTGCCTTTATTTGCTCGATGGCTATTTCTTTTTCGCGGTCAATTGTTTCCTGCGAAATACCCTCTGCGTTTACAGCCAGGGGGTTCATAGCTGCTATCTGCATAGCTGCATCGCGGCCGGCATCAATTATTGCCTGGTTAGCGGGCTTGTTCATGCTCACCAGTACACCTATGCGGTAGCCTGAGTGGATGTAAGGCACCACAGTTTCTGCGCTTACCAGCTCATATTTTATGATGTCTATCTTCTCGCCTATTTTAGCTACTACTTCCAGCAGCTTGTCGCCTATAGTAGCGCCGTCCATAGCTGCAGCTTTCAGTTCTTCAACTGTTGCAGGCTTTTGCTCCAGGGCTATATCAGCTATCTTTTGTGTAAATTCAATGAATTCCTGGTTTTTAGCCACGAAATCTGTTTCTGAGCTCAGGTTAACAATCACACCTGTCTTGTTATCAGCAGTTGTTTTTGCTATTACCACGCCTTCTTTAGCTTCCCTGTCTTCGCGTTTGGCGGCTACTTTCTGGCCTTGTTTGCGCAGCCAGTCAATAGCTTTTTCAAAATCACCGTCGCTCTCAGCCAATGCTTTGCGGCAATCCATCATACCAGCACCTGTTTGCTGGCGCAGTTTGTTTACATCCGAAGCAGATATTGTAACACTCATCTTATTATTTCCTTTTTAAAGGTTTTTGAAAAATTTTTACATATAAAATTCTGAAACCATGTTTAAAGCCCCAAACCTGGGGCTTTAAAACTCTGTTATCATTCTAAGTGGCATTAGCGTTTAGCTGGTCCGCCACCTGTAGTTTTACGTGTGCCCCTTGCACCGCTGCCCTGGCGGCTGCGTCCGCCTGCAGCACCGGCTGTACCACCTTTCTTACCACGTCCGCCGCGAGCGCCACCTTCTTCTTCTTCTGTCATTACTACACCGCGCTCTTTAGATGTTTCTTCCTCGTCTTCGTGCTGCTCTTCTTCGTCTTTAGATGTTGCGCGTTCTTCCAGCCCTTCCAGTATCGCCGCTGTCAGGTATTGTGTAACGATAGCAATAGATTTTGTTGCGTCATCGTTGGCAGGTATAGCGAAGTCTACTTTTGTTGGGTCGCTGTTGGTATCTACCATAGCGAAGGTACTGATACCTAAGCGCTTGGCTTCTGCCAGTGCAATATGCTCGTGAGAGATATCAACGATGAACAGCGCAGCAGGTACACGGCCCATCTGTGCGATACCGCCCAGCACTTTTTCCATTTTTTCTTTGCTGCGGGTCAATGTCAGGCGCTCTTTCTTGGTAACGCTGTCCATAGTGCCGTCTTCCAGCATCTTTTCGATGCTCTGCATTTTCTTTACGCTCTTGCGTATAGTGGTGAAGTTGGTAAGCATACCACCCAGCCAACGCTCGGTAACGTAAGGCATGTTAGCTTTGGCGGCTGCCTCTGCTACTATTTCCTTAGCTTGTTTCTTAGTAGCTACAAACATGATTTTCTTACCGCTCTTCGCAATAGATTTCAGTGCTGCAGCAGCTTCATCCAGGCCTTCGATTGTTTTGTTCAGGTCTATGATGTGTATGCCGTTCTTCTCAGCGAAGATGTAAGGCAACATCTTTGGATTCCACTTTTTCTTCAGGTGGCCGAAGTGCACGCCCGCTTCGAGGAGCGACTGGTGCAGGCTTTTATTATCTTCCATTTTAATTTTTTCTTGACAGTTAATAAAATTGTTACAATCGCACGATTAACGTTTAGAGAACTGGAAGCTACGGCGAGCTTTGCGTTTACCAAACTTCTTACGCTCTACAGAACGCGGGTCACGCGTCAGCAGTGCCTCTTTTTTCAGTGCGTCGTGATACTGCTCGGCGTTTTCCTGCATTAAAGCACGGGCGATACCCAGCTTTATAGCTTCAGCCTGACCTTTGGGGCCACCACCGGCTACTGTTACAGCCACATCATAACTTTCCTGTGTGCCTGTTACCAGCAGAGAACGCTCTACCTGGTTTTGCAGGTACATCATAGGGAAGTATTCTTTATAATCTTTTCCGTTTACCTTAATGTTGCCTGTACCTTTACCCAGGTACACCCTTGCAACAGCTTCTTTACGACGGCCAACGGTATTTTTACGCTTCTCCATTATATATCGGATGAATTTTTAAAAACTTATTTATTATCAAATTTCAGTTCCTTAGGCTGCTGTGCTTTATGCGGATGCTCTGCTCCTTCGTACACAAACAGTTTTTTGTACATAGCACGGCCCAGGCGGTTTTTAGGCAGCATACCTTTTATTGCGCGTTCTACAGCCACGTTGGGGCGACGAACCAGCAACGACTTGGCTGTTTCTATCTTCTGGCCACC
>JACFNS010000234.1:0-4436 GCA_019454705.1 Taibaiella sp.
GAACCGCCGGCTAATATAATCCCCTTCATTTTATGAGTATTGTTTTTGATAGTATTTCTGATATTCGCCCGACGTTACATGGTTGAGCCATTCCTCGTTAGCAAGGTACCAGTCGATAGTTATGCTCAGTCCTTCTTCAAAAGTGACTGAAGGCTCCCAGCCAAGCTCGTTTTTGATTTTTGTAGCATCTATGGCATAACGGCGGTCGTGGCCCGGGCGGTCTTTTACATAGGTAATCAGTTTAGCGGATTCACCTTCGGCACGCCCAAGCTTCTTATCCATCTGCTCGCAAAGCAGTTTTATCAGTTCAATATTCTGCCACTCGTTAAAGCCGCCTATATTGTAAGTTTCGCCCTGTTTTCCGTTGTGGTATACCGTGTCTATAGCACGGGCATGGTCTACTACATACAGCCAGTCGCGGGTGTACTTGCCGTCGCCATATACAGGCAGAGGTTTATTGTTACGTATGTTGTTTATAAACAGGGGTATCAGTTTCTCCGGAAACTGGTTTTGACCGTAATTGTTAGAGCAGTTGGTGATGACAAACGGTAGCCCGTATGTATTGCCATATGCGCGTACTATATGGTCGGATGCAGCCTTGGAAGCAGAGTAGGGCGACTGTGGATCGTAGGGAGTCGTCTCCAGGAAGAAACCTGTGTCGCCCAGCGAACCATATACTTCATCTGTTGATACATGGTAAAACAGTTTACTGTCATAGTTGCCTTTCCACAGTTCGCGTGCGGCATTCAGCAGGTTGGCAGTACCCATTACGTTAGTATTGATAAACGCATTGGGGTCGGTAATAGAACGGTCCACATGGCTTTCTGCCGCCAGGTGTATCACCCCGTCAAATTTGTATTGTTGAAAAAGGCTGTTCATAGCCTCGGCATCGGTAATGTCTGCCTTTATAAACGTATAATTAGGGGCATTTTCGATGTCTTTCAGGTTTTCGAGGTTGCCTGCGTAGGTCAACGCATCAAGGTTAACGATATGGTATTCCGGATACTTGTTGACAAACAGCCTGACAACATGAGAACCGATAAAGCCTGCACCACCTGTAATGAGCAATGTTTTATTCATGGTGCGAAAATAATGTAATTAGTCGTAAGTCAAATGAGGTGTGTCTGAACGAGCAGGTTATAGCATTGTTATTTTGAGCAGGTACTTTGTGTTACTTGTAGTCTTGTACCTTCACCTGCTCTTTGCAGAAGTAGTATTCACGTATGTCATTAGAGGCTACAACTACCAGTTTGTCAGCGGTGTATTGCTCTATCCAGTCGCGGTACTGTTGTACGCCTTCATCGTCCAGGTTGGTACATGGCTCATCCAGCAGCAATATGGGGCAGTCCGTAAATATAGCCTGTGCTAGTTTTACCCTTTGTTTCATGCCTGATGAATAATCGGCAATAGGCTTGTGCTGCGCAATGTCCAGGCCTGTAAGGTTGATGATTTGTTGTATGTCCAGTCCGGGGTATATGGGCTTAAACGAGAAATGAAACTTTAAAAATTCGCTCAGGGTAAACTCCTCCACGATTTCCTGTGATGGGGCTGTGAAGCTGATATGCTGAAACAGCTGTTCTGCGGGCACATTTTTACCATCTTGCTCATATCGCATTTTACCGGCTGATGCAGCCTGCATACCGGCGATTATTCTAAGCAGGGTAGATTTTCCACTGCCATTAGGGCCCAGTATGGCGAATGCGCCGGGCGCAGCTAAGTTTAAGTTGACGTCTTTAAATATCCAGTGGCGCTGAAAGCGTTTGCTTATATGCTCAAGATATATCTTCATTGTGCCTGCTGATATACCCTTTCATGATTCCGCGGCCGGTCTCCCGAATGAAGGTGATTATTTCATCCCGTTCGTCAGAAACGGGTATCTCCGTTTCAATAATACTGAGGGCTTTAGATGTATTGTAGCCCCTTACGAACAGTATCCTGTATATATCCAGTATATGGTTAATCTTGTCGATAGAATATCCACGGCGTTTTAAACCCACAGAGTTGACACCAACATAAGACAGTGGTTCTCGGGCTGCTTTTACGTAAGGCGGTACATCTTTCCGCACCAGCGAACCACCTGTAATGAATGAATGTGAGCCGATACGAACAAACTGTTGCACTGCAGTAAGGCCGGCCAGTATCACATGGTCGCCCACAACGATGTGCCCTGCAAGGGTGGTATTATTTGAAAAAACGCAATAGTCGCCTACTATACAGTCGTGCGCTATGTGCGAATAAGCCATAATCAGGCAATTGTTGCCTATTACGGTTTTATTCCTGTCGGATGTGCCGCGGTTGATAGTGACACACTCACGTATAGTTGTATTGTCGCCTATAATTACCCTGGTATCTTCACCCTTGTACTTCAGGTCTTGTGGTATAGCTGATATTACAGAACTGGGGAATATCCGGCAGTTTTTGCCGATGCGCGCCCCTTCCATAATGGTCACATTACTGCCTATCCAGGTACCTTCGCCTATCTCTACATTTTTATGTACAGTAGTAAAGGGGTCAATTTTTACATTGGGCCCGATTTTGGCATCGGGGTGTATATATGTAAGCGGGTGTATCATTTTTTGTCTTTTGGAACGATTTGAGCTACCAGTTCTGCTTCGGTAACGAGTTTATTGCCTACATATACCGTGCCACGCATTTCGCAAATACCCCTGCGTATAGGGTTCTGCAATTCCAGTTTTAGTATCAGTGTATCGCCGGGCAGTACACGTTGTTTGAATTTTACTTTGTCTATCTTCAGGAAGTAGGTATCGTAGTTTTCCGGGTCACTATAGTTATTCAACGCCAGAATGCCACCTGTTTGCGCCAGGGCTTCTATCTGCAATACACCGGGCATTACAGGATTGCCGGGAAAGTGCCCCTGGAAAAAGTGTTCGTTGAAAGTCACATTTTTAATACCTACTACATGGTTATCGCTCAGTTCGATAATTTTATCTACCAGCAGGAAGGGGTATTTGTGCGGTAATGACCGTTCAATCTGTGTAATATCGTATATGGCTGGCTGATTGGGGTCGTAATGCGGCACATCAGATAGGTGCTTATTCTTCTTAATGAACTGCTTGATTTTCTTTGCAAATTCCACATTGGAAGCATGGCCGGGGCGGCTGGCAATAATATGCGCCCTGATGGCGTGGCCTACCAATGCCAGGTCGCCTACTACGTCCAGCAGTTTGTGGCGTGCAGGCTCGTTGGTGAAGTGCAGTTGAATATTATTCAGTATACCTTCTTGTTTTACCTGTATGTTCTTCTTGTTAAATATGCCTGACAGCCTGCTCAGCTCATCGTCACTTACTACTTTGTCCACCACTACAATGGCATTACTCAGGTCTCCGCCCTTTATCAGGTTATTGTCCAGCAGGTATTCCAGCTCGTGCAGGAAGCAGAAAGTACGGCAGGGTGCTATTTCGTCCTTAAATTCCGTGATATGCTTCAGTGTAGCGTGCTGTGTGCCCAGTACAGGCGAATTAAAGTCAATAAGTGTAGTTATCTGGTATTCGTTGGACGGTACAGCCAGCATATCCACATTCTTTACGGGGTCGTAATAGTGAATATTTGTATCTATAGCATATACAATGCGTTTTGCATCCTGCTCCTGCACACCCACACTGTCAATTGCCTCTATAAACTGTTTGGAGCTGCCGTCCATGATAGGTATTTCAGCACCGTCCAGTTCTATCAGCACATTGTCCACATTCATACCTACCAGTGCAGCCAATATATGCTCTACTGTGCTGATGCGTACTCCGTTGAGTTCCAATGTGGTGCCCCTGGATGTATCTACTACATAATCCACATCTGCTTTTACAATGGGTTTTTCAGGCAGGTCTATCCGCTGAAAGCGTATGCCGTAGCCCGGATTAGCGGGTTTAAGGGTCATGTTGACTTTTTGCCCTGTGTGTAAGCCTACACCCGGCAATGTCACTGAACCCTTTAATGTATGCTGATTCTGGGGCGACGTATCCTGCTGCACAGTAGTTGTTTTATGCTTTATCTGTTTGACTAATAAATCTTCACTCACTTTTTCCGGGAATTTTTTTTTCGGTTAATAATGCCGATAAATCGGCCACCATTCTTTCCAGTTTACCCAGCCTTTGCTGTAATTCGGGCAAATTTCTGAAAATTGCCTGACTTTTCAGTGCACTTTTATATTCGTAGGCGGGAGAGCCGGTTAATGCTGTGTTAGGCGTGGTTACTGATTTGGCCAGTCCGCTTTGGGCGTTGATACTGGTATAATCAGCTATCTGTATATGCCCCACTATACCTACCTGGCCGCCAATAACACAGTTCCTGCCAATTTTCGTACTGCCGGACACACCTGTTTGCGCAGCGATAACTGTATTTTCACCGATATCTACATTATGGGCTATCTGTATCAGGTTGTCCAGCTTTACGCCTTTGCGTATGTATGTAGAGCCCATAGT
>JACFNS010000234.1:4446-4875 GCA_019454705.1 Taibaiella sp.
ACAATTAGCGCCTATTTCCACATTGTCTTCTACTACCACATTACCTATCTGGGGTATTTTTTTATAAGTGCCGTCTTTCTGTGGAGCAAATCCAAAGCCATCACTACCTATTACCGTTCCGGAGTGGATAATCACATTGGCACCTATTTTACAAGTGTCATATACCTTTACCCCGGCGAAGAGGGTAGTGTTAGCGCCAATTGATGCTTCATCTCCCAGGTAGCAGCCAGGGTAAATTTTGGCACTGTCTGCCACCTGTGCGTTGTCGCCTATATAGGCAAGGGCGCCAATGTACACATCTTTGCCTATGATTGCAGATGGTGATACATAGGCGGTACTATCTATACCTGTTTTCCCTTCTTTAGCTTTAATCTCATTGTATTTTTCCAGCAATAGCGCAAAACTGCTATAAGCGTCTTTAACGCGTAT
>JACFNS010000235.1 GCA_019454705.1 Taibaiella sp.
TATCCTGCTGTAATAACAATATCCGGCAATGCCAAGGGAACGGTAGCAGATATAGAAGGCAAGAACCTGTACCTGAATGACGGCATGACCACCATCAAAGGTAACCTGACAATGGAAGGGCTACCTGATATAAACAATACATTCATTTACTATTACGATGGAGAGCTGGCCACAAGCGGAGAAGGCTTGAGCAGGTATGCCCCATCTTTAAGAAAAAATGAAGCCATAGATATAAACGCTATCACCAGGGCGCAGTTCAAAGGCGATTTCAGGGGATATATCAACAACTTTGTTGTGAATGGTACAATCAACAGCAACCTGGGCACAATTGTATCGGATGTATCCATGAAAATGCCAGGAGGCAACACCACCATATTTGATGGCAACGTAAATGCCACAGAATTACAGATGGGCAAACTGTTACGAGAACCAGACCTTGGCAGCATTACCCTAAACGGAGATATAAACGGCCTGCTGGATAAGAACGGTAACACTATATCCTTCAAAAGCAATATCAACAAAATTGAATATAGGGGTTATCCCTACACCGGCATTGTTGTGGATGGCAAACTGGAAAAGGAAAAATTTACAGGAGACCTGCTGATTGCAGACTCCAATATAGCCATGGGTTTTTATGGTGAAGCTGATTTCAGCGGTGACCGTATTAAAATCAATGCCAAAGCCAACTTGCTGCAAAGCAACCTGACCGCCCTGAAACTGGTAAACAAAGACCAGGTAAACCTGGTGGCGGACTTTGACCTGGACTGGGAAGGCACGGGCATTGACGACTTTACAGGTTATGCCAAGCTATATAATATTGACCTGAGAAGAAACAATAACAGGCTGGACCTCGACTCTGTATATATCTTAGCCACCGAAACGGCTGATGGCATCAAACAAATGTCAGTAAACAGCAACGCCTTTACGGCAAAGATGGAGGGCAAGTACCAACTAAGCACCCTACCCCTTTCTATGCAGTATTATGTAGCAGGGTATGTACCCAACTACATTAAAACACCCGACAAAGCCGCCCCCGAACAGGACATCAATTTCACTATTATTACGCACGACCTGGACAGCCTCTTCGGGGTATTGGCACCGGCATTCTCCGGCTTCAATAATGCTATAGTAAAGGGCAACCTCAACACCATCAACCAGCAGTTGACGCTGAATGCGGATATACCCCACGGTGTTGTCAACGGAATCAGCTTCAGCAATACAAGTATTGTTTCAAAAGGTAACTTCAAAACCCTTACGCTTACCGCCGATGTGGGCCGAGTCTCTTTCCCCGATACATCCATGAACGGCACCATCAAGCTGAATACTACCCTGGGCAGCGACAAAATTGCTTTTGACATAACCACTACTTCGCGCAATGCATTTGGCGATGCCACCATTAAGGGGCAGGCAATAGCTTACGGCGACACACTGGAAGCCAATTTTCTCCCTTCAGAGTTTTACATGAATAAGAAAAAGTGGGATATCGCAGGTGGAAACAAGATAATTTTCACGGATGGCTTCCTGTCGGTCAATGATCTCTTAATCAAATCAGGAAATGAAAGGATAAATGTACAATCGGATAATAACGGACTGCAACAGCGCATAGTAATACAGATAAGTGAACTAGACGCATCTGAAATAGCGGATGTAAGCGGATTTTCAGAATTTGACACCAAAGGCAGCATCAACGGCTCCATCAAAGTAGACAATATCTTTACTGCATTGAAAATAACCAGTGATATTAAAGCCACAGGTGTTGTAATGGGTAACGACACAATTGGCAATATTAATGTTGCCGGCTATTACGACGACAGCAAAAAGTTGGTGGTGATGGAACCCACAACTGGGATATTTTACCACGACAGAACGCTAACCCTTACCGGCAAATTATCTTTCGACAACTCATCATCACAAAACATTGATGCCGAACTTAACCTGCACAATACCCGCCTCTCTCTATTGAATCCCCTACTTGCAGGTTATGTAAGCAACATAAGTGGAACGCTGGATGGCAAAATAGTCATCAAAGGCACATCGGACGCGCCCGATGTAAACGGCAGAGTGATGCTCAACGATGCAAAGCTACACATTGACTTCCTGGGCACTGAATACGAAATACCAAAGGGAAGTATAACCGTAAACAATAGCCTGATAGACTTAGAAGACATTAAGGTGTATGACAGGTTTAAGAATACTGCCTCTATCAGCGGAGGTATAAGGCACAAAAACCTGGGGAATATGAGCCTGAATATAAGGGCAACCTCTCCAAAATTTGAAGTAATCGACCTCAAGTCAAATGAAAGTGAATTATTTTATGGCAACCTGGTGGCAAGCTTCGAAAGCCTGAGTGTTACCGGACCTTTTGACAATATCAATATGCGCATAACCAAGGCGAAGCCCGCGCAAAAATCACATTTATACCTGCCAATCAGTACCAGCTCCAACGAATTGGGTGCATATAGCTATATCAGCTTCAAGCAGTACGGAGACTCCAACAAGACCATCGCGAAAAAAGAGGCAAGCAAGCTGAGTATTTATATCGACGCGGCGCTAACGCCTATGGCTGAAATAACCATGATAATGGACCCTTCTACGGGCGATGCTATCAATGCGAAAGGAAGCGGTAATATCTCAATGGAAATTCCACCCAACAACGATATACGTATGTATGGCAATTACGCCATATCATCAGGCAACTACACCTTTACCCTTCCGCAATTGTTTTTCAAACGAAAATTCCTGTTGCAGGAAGGCAGCCTGATACAGTTTGCAGGGCCCATAGACAATACCCAACTGAGTGTATATGGCATATACAAAACCAAAGCACGTTTGTACGACCTGCTGGATGGTAAAGAAAAAGCACTGATAGAAGACCTGGGGCAAAGAGAGGCCACACAGGCAAAGATAGCACGCGATGTAGATGTAATACTGAATATGCGCGGCAGCCTGGGTACACCCGAGCTGGACTTTAAAATAGAACTGCCCGACCAGAGTGCATCGGGTACTATAGCGTACAAAAAGCTGGAACTGGTGAACCAGAACGAAAGGGAAAGGTTTAACCAGGTAGCATCACTATTGCTGGTGAATGCCTTCATCCCTGCTGAAGGTAATTTTGGCGGAGGTGCATCGGCAGGTGTGGTAAACAACATCAGCGATATATTTTCAGGTACAGCCTCTTCGCAGCTTACTAACCTGGTGAACAAGCTAACCGGGAATGACAATATTTCTATCAACCTGAAATACCAGAACTATAGCTTCAATGAAACAGGCGCCTCAGACGGCTCTGCAACACGCAGTGCGCTATCTCTAGGCTATTCCCAAAGCCTGTTCAAAGACAGGCTGACAGTAGAGGTGGGCAGCTCTGTAGACTGGGGCAAACCAACTTCCAACAATAGCAGCAGCAGCAACTTCAACCCAGTAGGTGACTTCCGCCTGCAATACCTGATAAAAGAAGGAAGCAATTTCCGAGGTAATATATTTAGAACGAGCAGTTATGATGTACTGGCAGACCAGAACATTACCAGGGGTGGCTTCGGTTTGTCTTACAGGAAATCTTTTGACAGCTTCAGAGACCTGTTTGGCAAAACAACTGAAGAACGCAGGAAAGAAGTAGAAGAAAAGCTTAATGATTCGACAGCTACAGGTGGTACACAGTAAGCTACAGCCCACTTACTTGCTCACAATATTTTTCTAACAAATTAGCCACTGCATCCCAGCCAAAACTCGAACGGATTACCTGCACACCTCGTTCACCTACAGCTAAACGTTTTTCTTCACTTGCCAGCAACTCATTGACAGAATCAGCAAATGCCATAGGTTCTGTCTGCATAATGGCTCCCTCGCCGCTGTTGATACCCAAACCTTTGAAACCAATATTGGAGCACACAACGGGCACACCCATGGCCATAGCTTCCAGCACCTTGTTTTGTGTACCTGCGCCAAAACGCAGCGGTGCTACCACCACACTGGCTTCATTGTACACTGCTGCCAAATCAGGTATAAAGCCTGTCACTTTCACATTGTCTGAGGCCAGCTGCAACACTTTTTTTACAGGACGTTGCCCAGCAATGACAAATTGCGTACGCGGGAATTTCTGAAGTACAACGGGAAAAATTTCTTCTACAAAATACCGTACCGCATCTACATTGGGGGCGTAATCCATATTGCCTGTAAAAAGCAGTGTATGATTATGTGTGTAATCATGCCCGCCTGCTTTAAAAGTATCCAGGTCTACCCCATTAGGTAACAGTTGCAGGTTGGTTATTCCTTGTTTGGTTTCCAGGTATTCTTTGTCTTCAGCAGAGCACACTAATGACAGGTTGTATTTCATCATTACTTGCTCATAGCACAGCAAGCGCTTGTATTCTATTGTGGTAAACAATTTGACGAACGGGTTTTGGGTGGAGTTGAGCCTGCGCTGCCAGTAGAGGGAGAAAGCATCAGGCATATCCAGGATACGTGGTATTTCTTTGTTGGCCGCCAGGTAGGGCGACATACGCAAATGCTGCACATGCACCGCATCGAACATATCGGTCTCCAAAACCTCTCGCAACTTTTCCTGCATTGCCGCCGATTGAAAATAAAGTACCTGTAATGGCGTTCTGGACCACAGCGCCTGCAGGCAGTTAAGGGCTGATTTCCACTTGGGCAGGTAAACAAAATCCACCTTATAGAATATCTTTTCCAGTTCCGCTTTGTATGATAGGTCTTCCGCAGTTTGCGCGAAAGTAAGCAGGTGCAGTTCATGTCTGCCCCTCAGCCTTTTGGCAAGGTTGTATATTTTCAGCTTATCCCCACGGTATGGCGGATAAGGCGTCCTGTTAGCTAAAAAAAGGATTTTCAATATTCAACGGCTTTACTTGCAGCTATTA
>JACFNS010000236.1 GCA_019454705.1 Taibaiella sp.
GTGCAGTGCAGGCATATCATGGCCAAGTACCCGGGGGTGGAGATAGTAGTGGAGCCGTCGGAAGTGAGGTGCTACAAAGATGAGGAGTACCGCGCCGAGGGCATAAAGGTGACTGAAGACCTGGCCGACTGCGATATACTGCTGGGGGTAAAGGAAGTGCCTGTGGAAGAACTGCTGCCGGGCAAAACCTACTTCTTCTTTTCTCATACCAAAAAGAAACAGCCGCATAACCAACACCTGATGCACGCGCTGATAGAAAAGCGCATCCGCATGATAGACTACGAGTGCCTGACTTTTAAAGACGAGCAGCGTATACTGGGTTTCGGGCTGTTTGCAGGTATAGTGGGCGCGCACAACGGGCTGCTGACTTACGGCAAAAAATTTGGCAAATACGAACTGCCGCCCGCGCATACGGTAGAGGATTTTCCCGCGCTGATCAATACATACAGGAAAAACCGGCTGCCTGCTATCAAGATAGCCGTGACGGGTTCGGGCCGCGTGGCTGCGGGCGTGGTAGAGGTAATGACACACCTGGACATAGAATCGGTAGAGCCGGAAGACTACCTGACGCACCAGTATGACTATCCCGTGTACACCCACCTGAAGGGCAGCCACCTGTACGCACGCAAAGACAATAACCTGTTTTTCAGGGACGATTTTCACGCCAACCCGCAGGTGTACAAATGCCTTTTTACCAACTACATTGCCCAAACGGATATTCTGATGAACGGGATATACTGGGATGCCGATATAGCCAGGTTGTTTGAGAAAGAAGACATCCGGCGCAAAGACTGGCGCATCAGTGTAATATCCGACATCACCTGCGATGTGGACGGCTCGGTACCCATCAACGTAGGAGCCAGCACTATTGCCGAGCCTGTGTATGGCATCAACCGCAGCAACTTTGAAAAGGCGGCGCCCTACCAGAACACTATGGACACCATAGATGTGATGGCTGTGGACAACCTGCCCAACGAGTTGCCCAAAGACGCATCGCACTACTTTGGCTCGCACTTTGAAAAATATGTGTTGAAAGAATTGCTGGAGGGCGATAGCGACATTATAAGAAGGGCTACCATTTGCGAAAACGGCAAGCTAACGCCGGATTACGAGTACCTGGCGGATTATGCGTATCAATAACGGAGATTATTTTTTCTTGCGGGTGCAGAGGTCTTTCACGGCGGTTTCTATATCCCGGTAGTCGAAACGGAAACCTTTGTCCATAATTTTTTCAGCGCTGACGGTGCAGCTTTTCAGTACCTCTACACTCATTTCGCCCAGCATCAGCTTGATGACAAATGCCGGCACGGGGATGGGTATTTTCAGCCCGCCTTTTGTTCGTGCCATGGTGTGTATGATTATCGAGTGGCTGACGGGTATGGGCGCTACGGCATTGTACACCCCGCTCACTTCTACCCGCTCTATGGCAAAGCGTATCATGCGGGCCAGGTCGTGTCTATGTATCCAGCTCACCACCTGCTCGCCATTGCCCAATACGGGTGCTACGCCCATCATCATCCTCTTGCAAAACTCGCGAAAATAACCTCCCTCGCGCGCCAGCACTATGCCAAAGCGCAAAACTACCCGGCGGGTAAATGTTTCAGCCGGTTCTGAGGCCTGTTCCCATTTCATGCACGTTCGCCCCAGGAAGTCATTGGCGGGGGGGGCTTCCTCTGTAAAGGGTTGCCGCCCGTTGTCGTTGCCATAATAGCCGGTGGCAGATGCATTCACCAGGACTTTGCAGTCGGGATTGTGGAGTTTCAGTTGTTCTACCAGGAAACTGGTGCTGAAAATCCTGCTTTCCAGTATATCGGTTTTGCGTTGTTCTGTCCAGCGTTTGTCGGCTATACCTTCCCCTGCCAGGTTCACCATTGCATCCACCCTGGCCAGTTGTTCGGTATCTATCTTATTCTTCAGGGGGTCAAAAACTGCGTAAGTGGTGTTTTTTATGTATTTCCGGGTTTTATCGGGCTTGCGGGTGAATACGATGATTTCGTAGCCATCCTCGGCTAACAGCCGCGACAACGCCCTGCCTACCAAACCTGTGCCCCCTGTTATGCCTACGATTTTCATTGTTTCGCTTTACCCGTTTACCGTTCGTAAGATAGCCAAATTAAAAATAAATTAAAAACAATATTTAATATATAGAATAAATATTTCTATTAATTTTCACAACAATATTTAAGCCGCTTGTGCAATAAAGAAACATTGGCTACGTTCTTGAAATATACAAACCGTTTATAGTCTATGCACAAAACTTTACTTAATCATTTTACAGTCATTCACCCGTTACAATCGCCGCCCGAGGAGCCGATAGATATGCAGCCGGATAGTTTACAGGGGTTGGTCAGCGAGTTGAAGTATGTTCTTTGCAACGATAAGAAAGAATTGCTTTCGCCACGTGCCGAGGCCGTTGAGCAATTGCTCAAAAGGGCTTTACACTAACTCGATGACAGTGATTTCGGGCAGGATACCGAGCCTGCCGGGGTAACCGAGGAAACCAAATCCGCGGTTCACATACAGGTACTGCTGTTCCTTCTGGTACAGGCCTGCCCAGTTTTTATATACATACTTTACAGGGCTCCATTTGAAGCCGGGTATCTCTATACCAAACTGCATGCCGTGTGTATGCCCGCTAAAGGTGAGGTCTATATCCCTGAAATCTTTTACTACCTGGTTGTCCCAATGCGAGGGGTCGTGCGATAGCAGCATTTTGAAAGGTATGTTCTTGTCTTTCAATCCCTCGTAAGCCTGGTGCATATCGCCATACTTGGGGAAACCCGCTTTGGCACCCCAGTTCTCAATACCTACAACGGCTATCTTATCTTCACCACGCTCCAGCACTACGTGCTCGTTCATCATCAGCTTCCAGCCCATTTCAGCATGGGTTTGTTTCAGCCATTCCAGGTTTTGTTTTTTCGCTTCTTTGCTGGGCCATTGCAGGTAGTCGCCATAGTCGTGGTTGCCCAGTGTAGAGTACACACCCAGCGGTGCTGACAGTTGCGCGAATATCTCTTTATAAGGTTGTACCTCGTCGGTTTTATAATTCACCAGGTCGCCGGTAAAGAAGATGATGTCCGGCTTTTCATTCATTATTTTTTCAATACCCTTGGCTACGGCACGATGGTCGTCAAAGCTGCCCGAGTGTACGTCTGATATCTGCACAATCTTCAGGCCCTTGAAGGCTGCGGGCAAATTAGCAAACGCGAGTTGCGTACGGCGCACCTGGTAGTTGTACCTGTTGCTGAGGCCATAAATGAATCCCCCGAGGGCAGTACCGCCCAATATTAATGCTACCTGCTTCAGGAATACAGAACGGGTAACACCCCCGCCAATACCTCCTGCCGCTTCTGCTGTTTCTTTAGTAGAAACGGAAGTGAAAATAAGTCCTGCCACCCACATCACCAGGCGGCGTATATCGTCTATAGCCATTATCGCGCCTACCAGTATCTTGCCTACCCACAGGCCCATGGTAAATGCAATAAAGATATTCCTGACGGCGAGTGGTACAGATTCCCAGTTGTGCGCGCGGAAGAGTGTGAAACCCAGCCACGTGGCAAGCGTGACTGTAATGTATAAACCCATCAGCCCATACTTCCAGAAGTTGGGCATAGATTTCAGGGCCGAACGTACAGCTATAAAACTATAAATCTCAGCCAACGCTACTACAGTCAGGAAAATAATCAGACGTGTCTTCATTACGGGTATGCAAAGTTAAAACATAAGGAACTCATCTATCTGATTCTGTATAAGTTTAACAGTTTCTTCTTTCAATAGGTTACCATCTTTATCTATCTCATCGTTGATGCGGCTGAGGGGTATTTTGTTGTATAACACGTTTACCCTCAGATAGTTGAGCACACCTGTAAAGTGGTCCATACCCCGCAGGTTGCCACCACGGCCATCGGCTACGCCCGTCATCATGGCTTTTTTATACCACCAGCATTTGCGTATATCGCTGTTGTCCAGCATGGTTTTGAGCACGCCGGGGAAGCTGCCGTTGTACTCCGGCATGATAAATACGAACTTTTCAGAGGGTATCAGCAGGCGTTGTTCTGTTTCTTTCAGTTTGCCTTGTTTGTCCCATACATTCAATCCCTCCAATGATAAAAGGTGGACTTCTTCATCTGATTTCTGCTGCAGCAGGCGCGTATATAATGCCGCCACCCGCAGTGTCATACTGTCCTTCCTGTCTGTCCCGGATATTACTGTTATCATATTACTGCATGTAAAGGTACAAGCTTTGGCGCGCAGATTATATTGCGAATGCTTAATCGCAAATCAGGGCAATTGATAATGTTTAACTGACTGCATGTATAGTATTACTCGTTCCGTTCAGGATAAATGTGTCTCCCGCCTGTTTGCCTTTCAACTGGCTGCCTATTGGGGATGAAAGTGATACGGCGTAGTACTTCGTTCCGGCGATTGTAAAAGGCCCTGCGCTGATGGCTATATAAAAGTTGCCGTTGCTGCACTGCACCAGGCTACCGGGCACCACTTCCTGCAACGATGATTCGGGATTGATACTCATCATTGCCGCTTCATCAGCTTTCGCTTTGTTCAGCCTGTCCAGGTTCATATTAATATCCTGTTGCAGCATCTCTCGGGTGGTTTCATATTTATCGCCCATGCTGCTCTTGGTTTCGTTGTGCATGGCTTCGCGGCGGTCAGCCAGGGCGGCTTCTATTTCGCGAATGCTGTTCCCAACATGTTGCCGGCATAGGTTATACAGTTCCTGTTTGATCGCGTTCATTTACCGAAGTTAGTTTTCCTGTGTGCTTCTTCATAATCAGCATTGTATGTTTTATATTTACCGCAAACAACCTATATGCTAAAACATCCTTTAATCGCAGCATT
>JACFNS010000237.1 GCA_019454705.1 Taibaiella sp.
CTCTTGAGACAAATATACTTAGCTTAACGGAACATGCCCACAAAAAATGAAGGGCAAATATCGCTATCTGCCCTTCGTCAATTATTTATTATTTAATTGGTTACTGGATACCCATTTTAGCTTTCACTAATGGCATGATATCGTCAGCAGCTTTTACGTGCAGCAAGGTGCCTGTGCTTGTATCAAATATGTAATCGTACCCTTTTTCTGTAGCAACCGTTTTTATTGCTTTGTCAGCTTTGTCAATGATAGGCTGCAGCAATTCCTGCCTTTTCTTCTCCACTTTCTCCTGTGCGCTCTGGTTAGTGCTTTCTATGCGGCCTTCCAGGTCTTTTATCTCTTTTACTTTCACTTCTTTCATAGCCTCAGTCATAGTTTTTTCACCTGCCTGAAACTCCTGAATTTTCTTTTCGTATTCCTTACCCATAGCCTGCAGTTGGTCCTGGAATGTTTTGGCGTAAGCCTGTATATCAGTTTCCGCTTTAGTTACCTCAGGCATGGCTTTCAATAGTTCGGCTGAATTGATATGCCCGAATTTGGTTTGACCGAATGCTAAATTGCCTATCAGTAAACCACAGGCTATCATCAGTACTATCTTTTTCATATTATTTTTTTAATGTTTGTTAATCAGGGTTGCAAAGTAAATGCCATTATTTGTTTATTCCAAGCGATTTTAGAATATCATCACTTTTGTCAATTTTGGGGTCGGCATAAAATAAGGTTACTCCGCCCGCCTTATCCAGCACCATATCGTATGCACGCGATGTGGCGTACTTCTGCACGGCATTGAACACTTTATCCTGAATGGGCTTTATCAGTTTCTGGCGTTCTTTAAACAACTCACCTTCGTAGCCAAACCTTTCTTTCTGCAAATCTTTAACAGATTTTTCTTTGGCAATTATTTCGTCTTCGCGCTTCTTACGCATTTCCTCAGACAGCATAGCTCTTTCGGCCTGGTAGGTTTTATACATCCTGTCTACCTCCTGCATACGGTTATCTATATCTTTCTGCCACTCTTCAGAGAGTTTATCCAACCTGGTTTGGGCATCTTTATACTCCACCATTTTATCCAGAATATACTTGGAGTCAATAACACAGTAACGCTGAGCCTGTGCGGCAAATGCAGCTAACAATACAATCGCCGCACTCAATATTATTCTTTTCATATCAAAGAGTTTAGAAATCTGCAAAAAACAAATTTAGCCATTAATCGGGCTCGAAGCCGAGCATAAAGGTAAAATTAGCAATATCTTTAAGTTTGGTCAGGCCTGCCGCTCTATTATAACGGTCGAAACCTACTCCGTAGTCTAAGCCCAATAAACCAAACATAGGCAGGAACACCCTGAGGCCCACACCTGCCGAGCGGTTAAGCTTGGAGGGGTTAAACTGGTTAAAGTTGGCCCAGGCATTGGCCGCTTCCACAAACATCAAACCGTATATAGTTGACGTTGGGCTCAGAGAGAAAGGATAACGCACCTCTGCAGTGTACTTATTAAATATGGTTGCATTGCTTGAATATGGCCCTTTGTAACCCCTGTGTGCGATGATGTCACGGCCGATAAAGAAGTTTTGCCCTGACAATCCATCACCACCTACCTGGAAGCGTTCAAAAGGCGCGAAACCAATATCACGGTTGTAGAAGCCCATGAAACCATACTTTGTGGCAAACTTGAATACCACGTTACCTGTAATGCGCTGGTACCATTCAGCAGTAAAGCGATATTTGTGATATTCTATCCACTTGAATTTTTCTGCCGCAGTAGCTGTTGAATAATCCTTGTCTTCATTAAACGAACTATATGGCGGAGTAAACTGGAATGTGAAGTTGATATTAGAACCACTTCTTGGGTACAAGGGCTGGTCAACAGAATACCTGGCTAATACTAGTTTCAGGTACAGGTTGTTACTAGGGCCATCGCTGAAACCTGTTTGAGGTATTAACTCGTATTGCTTCAACTTGAAATTCTGGTAGTTAACTCCGTAAGTGAAAATGAAGTTATCATCCGGCCACTTGATACGCCTGCTCATAGATACGCCACCGCCCAGCATACGCATGTACGACTCGTTGGTATTGGCACCCAGCGAGTTATTGAACTTACTATACATGAAGTTGGTAGTAAGAGAATTGGGCTTTTTACCTCCCAGCCAGGGTTCAGTAAATGCTACGTTGGCAGAATTGAAGAAGCGACCGTTGGACTGATAGTTTACAGAAAACTTCTGCCCATCACCTACGGGCAGCGGGTCCCACTGTTCAGGTTTCAGAATGTTACGCAGTGAGAAGTTGTTGAAGGTCACCCCCACGTTACCGTAGAAACTGATACCACCCCCAAAACCTGCTGACAATTGCAGCTGGTCGCTTGATTTTTCAACTAATGAATATTCTATATCTACAGTGCCATCTTCCTGGTTGGGTTTGGGCTGAATACCTATCTTCTCCTGATCGAAGAAGCCCAGATTAGCGATTTCGCGTTGTGACCGTATAAGGTCTTCCCGGCTGAATTTGTTGCCGGGCAGAGTACGCAGTTCGCGCCTGATAACATGCTCGTTTGTACGGTAATTACCTGTAATTTGTACATTCTTAATAGTAGCCTGCGGCCCTTCGGTAATCCGCATTTCGTAGTTAATAGTATCACCTACTATAGAAATCTCTACCGGCTCTACGTTAAAAAACAGGTACCCGTCATTCATATAGAGGCTGCTCACATCATCTCCACCGTCAGGGCTCAGCATCTTGCCCAACCTTGTCTCCAGCAACTCCAGGTTGTACACATCGCCTTTTTTAATGCCCAGTATCTTACTCAAAAACTCACTGCTGTACTTCGTATTCCCTTTCCACTCAATATCGCCAAAATAATACTGGCGGCCCTCTCTTACTTTCAAATCCACATTAATGTTGCCACCTTCAACAGCGTATACTGTATCTTCAATAACGGTAGCATCCCGGTGTCCGAGTGTATTGTAATAGTCAATCATGGTTTGTTTGTCAGTTTCAAATTTCTTTTCTCCAAACTTGGATGATGAAAAGAAATTATACCTGAAGTAAGGATCCAGTGTTTCCAAAGATTTGGACACTGACAGGAAACCGAAGTTTTTCATGTATTCACTAAACGAAATACGCTTAGGCGGCTCGTATATGCTGATTTTATCTGCCGGATGCAGGCTGATACGTGCCATTTCTTTAGTACCCTTCAGGGTTCGTTTAAGGCGTGTATCAGCTACGATGCTGTTCCCTGCAATATTTACCTGGTTGATGTGTGTGCGCACGCCCTTATTGATATCAAAAGTAAGTACAACCGAATTGGTAGAGGTAGTATCAGTGTATTCCTTTACCTCAACTTTCACATCATTAAAACCTTTTTCGGCATAATACCTCTGTATCCTCACAACCGACTCCTTTTTGGTAGCATCGGTAACAACCCGCGACTTTACCAACCCCAGTTTATCCTTCAGCTCAGTAGCTTCGCTCTTTTTTATTCCACGGAAGTTATACTTGCTCAAGCGGGGACGTTCCACAATATTTATATTAAGGAATATTTTATCACCTACTATCTTTGTGGCACTTATACCAATGTCCGAAAACAGCTCCTGCTCCCACAGGTTGCGTATAGCCTTGGTTATTTTTTCATCATTGGGTATTTTAATCTTCTCACCTACATCCAGTCCACTCACTGTTATCAGTAGGTCATTGTCCAGGAAACGTGTGCCGGATACTGTGATACCACCAATAGTGTATTCTATCGGTTTTTCGGGCTGCGATTGTGCCTGCGTCATTTTGCCTATGCCGCCCGATGTATTTATCTGCGCTACAGACCTGTCGCCAGCATATATAAATATGATAGTCAGTAAAAGGCTTCTCAATGCGTTTTTATGCATGCTGGGTTGTATTCTTTTGTATTTGTTCACTTGTTTTTCCAAACCTGCGTTCACGCTGCTGGTAGTCGAGCAACGCTTCGTATAAATTTTGTTTGCGGAATGCCGGCCAATGCACAGGTGTAAAATATAATTCTGCATAGGCCAGTTGATATAGCAGGTAGTTACTTATCCTGTTTTCACCGCTGGTGCGTATCATCAATTCGGGGTCAGGAAAATCAGCAGTTGCCAGGTATTTATGAAAAAGCTCATCATTCATATCACCGGGTTGGGCTTTCCCGTCTTTTACATCCTGTGCAAATTTCTTTGCAGCTTCCATTATCTCCCAGCGCGAGCTATAGCTTAAAGCCAGTACCAGGTTCAACCCTGTATTGGCACTGGTTATTTCTTTCGCTTCATTCAGTTCCTGCTGACAAATTTCTGGCAGACTGGCGAAATCCCCAATTACATGCAGGCGCACATTGTTTTTCTTCAACTCTTCAGCTTCCTTCCTGATGGTATTGACAAGCAATTCCATCAAGGCATTTACTTCTTCCTGCGGGCGGTTCCAGTTTTCAGTAGAAAATGCATATAAAGTCAGGTAACCGATACCTAATTCGCCGCAGGTATTTACTATTTCTCGCACGCTCACTACACCTTCGTGATGGCCGTAAACGCGGTCTTCACCACGCTCTTTGGCCCAGCGGCCATTACCATCCATAATTATGGCAATATGACGGGGCAACCTGCTGCGGTCTAATGACTGAAGTATATCCATTTAATAGCTTATAGCTGTTGACATGTATAAAATGCGTGCAAAGGTACAAAAATAGAACCTTGTGTTACCTATCAAAATAATGCATATACAGTTTAACGCCACTTTAACTGCCATAAACTGTATTATATTGATTATTAGCATCTTCTTAGATCACATTTATACTTTTTATTATACCAAGATGTTTTTTCGCAGTTTCAGGTTTTTTGGATAATTTGATAGTTCAACTTTC
>JACFNS010000238.1:0-4168 GCA_019454705.1 Taibaiella sp.
GGCGCGTTATTTCGGCCCTAAGGGTATCGTTGCACATAGCACCAATGGTATGAATTGCCAGAACTGCCACCTGGATGCAGGCACATTGCCCTGGGGTAATAACTATGGTGCAGTCAGCTCTACTTATCCCAAGTTCAGGGACAGGAGTGGTTCTATGGAAACAATTTCAAAGCGTGTTAATGATTGTTTTGAAAAAAGCAGGCACTCTTGGCCTGGGCTTAGGTATAGGAGGGGGGCTGATAGGCAACCCGCTGGCTGCATCTGCACTCAACAATGATGATGCGGCGTATAAAGCAGCGTCTATGGGTAAGAATGCAGCGGTGCGCAATGGCAATGCGCAGATGATAACGCTGTTGCATACCGCCGACATACATTCGCAGCTAATGATACACGATGAGTTTTTTATAGAACAGGGCAAACCTGTATATAAGAAACGTGGGGGCTTCGCTACGCTCAAAACAATGATTAATACACTGAGGAATGAAAATCCTGCCAATACGCTGGTGCTTGATGGCGGCGACTGTTTCCAGGATGGAGGTGTAGCGGCATTGACAGAGGGCAAAGGGATTGTGCCTTTAATCAACAACATTGGCTATGATGTAATGCTGCCCGGAAACTGGGAAGTAGTTTATGGCAAAGAGATGATGATGAAGGATATGTTTGCGTACGACGGGGTAAAGGTATGTGCCAATATGTACCACGACACTAAAGACGAGCTGCATGGCGATATGATTTTTCCGCCCTATTTCATCAAATACATCGGCGGTATCAAGATTGGCTTTATTGGTTATAACGACCCTCTTACGCCAAAGCGCCAGTCGCCTGCATATAGCGATGGCATCAAATTTACATTCCCGGAAACAAACGTGGCCAAATATGTAAAGTTGCTGAAGGAGTATGAGGGCTGCGAGATGGTGTTCCTGCTAACACATATGGGATTGGCACAGCAAATAGGACTCTCTAACATACCACAGATAAAAGGTGTGGATTATATACTAGGAGCAGATACCCACGAGCGTGTGCGTGAGCCTATACAGGGTGTACATGCCAAAGTTACAGAGCCGGGCGCCTTCGGTTCGTTTGTGGCCCGGCTGGATATAGTGGTGGAAGACGGCGTGGTAAAAGATCATACCTACCAGTTGCTGGATGTAGACCCCGACAGGTACCCTGAAGACGAGGAAATGAAGCGACTTGTAAACAAAGTAAGGGAGCCATATGCCAAAGAGCTGGATAAGGTAATAGGCACTACAAAAACACCGCTGGTAAGGTATTACGTAATAGAAACGCCGATGGACAACCTTATTACAGATGCCATCATGTGGAAGTTCAAACCCGATATAGCGCTGAGCAATGGCTTCAGGTTTTGCCCGCCATTGGTGCCCGACCCAAAAACAGGCGTGGCCGAAATAACACGCGACTACTTGTGGAGTATGCTGCCTGTAGATAGCGAAGCAAAGCGTGGTTATGTAACCGGTAAACAGCTGTGGGACTGGATGGAAAAAGAATTGCAAAATGCTTTTGCCAAAGACCCCGCTAAAAGATTTGGTGGATGGGTAGTCCGGTTCAGTGGTATGGAAGTGAACTTTACCATTGGCAATGATAAAGGCAAACGTGTGAACTGGATGAAGGTGGGCGGAAAACGAGTGGACATGGACAAAGAGTATAGCTTTGTAGCCTGCGAACGCGAAGGCGACCCCGACACCACCATATGCCGGGTAGAAGGCGTAAAAGAGCCGAAGAGGCTGGGTGCTACACTGCATAGCGTTATGGAAGAGTACCTGGCTAAGAAATCACCCGTAGCTCCCAAACTGGAAGGGCGCTGTACAGCAACAGACGCCCCCAATACATTATTGACTCAGCTAATGGGCTTTGGTTACGAATTCAGGTAGAGCATATACAACTACATATATAAAAGCCGACTATTAAGATACACTAGTGGCCATCGTTACGAAATACAGTTGGTACACTCTTTAATATTCTGTGGAAGCACACGGTCCCGATAGCTATCGGGACTCCCCTCAGAGAAAGAATAAAAGACAAAGGGTTTCAAAGCTTTAACTTTGAAACCCTTTATTCTGTGGAGGCACACGGATTCGAACCGCGGACCCTCTGCTTGTAAGGAGCCTAATCGAATCATTATGCACTGAATATCAATTTGTTACACCCTAAAAAGAACTACTCAACCTAATCGCAATTATTAGCCTCACTGGTTAAAAATTGTCATTAAAATTAGTCAAGCAAGTTGGCATTTCCAAACTACCTTTACTCGCTTGACTAACTTGATTTCTTTTCAGGGGACTTTTAGCTGAAAGAGAGATAGTCCGTCTCAAAAGAAAACACATCCCTGAGGGTATCACGTGCACATCCTCCCTCAAGTTGTAATGTGTAAAGAAAATACAACATAACTCTCCCCTGATTTCTATACTCACTCGTGACATACAGTTTTACCCATACCCCAACATAGTGGCGACTATGGCAGATATCGTCCCTTCCACACTGTATAGACAGGAATCACTTAACCCATTCTTGGAGTCAGTTAAAAATTGATATAAATTCTGAAGTGGCTATGCAAATAGGCCTCTTGAAAGATTATATATACAATACCTCCAGTTTCAGTACCTACCACAGCTTCGACATAAAGCTGGGTATTTGTTTTGAATTCCCGGACAGGTATTACACACAGCACCCTAAATGGAGCCCTAACACGCACCAGCTCACCATTTTTGTTGATGGTAAGGACTGAATAGATGTCCCCATCCTCGTCCCTGTAAATGATCATAAGCTAAATTCTCAGTTTAAGTACCAGCAACGGGTACTGTTTTGCAATGAGTACTGGATATCCTTTGCTAATTGGTAAGCATTGGCACTTCGGTCCAGGAAATTATCAATGTATGTGCTCTTATTAGCTCCCGTGAACAGATTATACAGCCTCCAGAGATTGATACTGCCATCAGCAAATGACTTGAAATGGCTATCTGAATAATACTCTCTGCATACGGCATTTATCTGGTTATCTCCAAAGGTTAGTTCTCTGATGCCCTCCTTCTTACTGTCAGGCATATGCTTGAACATTCTGCAACGCCCTATTAGATGCACAAACTGCTTCTCAGTCAGTTCATAATCATCAAAGGATTTTAACTCGTTGGCAAACTGCAGTGTGTTATAATCCTTCAACATTGCGTAAATGGCATAGCTCAGCTGGTCGATGTTTTTAACCTTGAGTTGGGATAAAAGGCCGTCAGTAGCTACGCACAGGTTTGTGCATACCTTGTTCTGGAAACCAACAAAGACCTTAAAATGCTGGTCTGCTCCACTCCTGTTGTATAGGTTGTCCAGATTGTAAGCTTTTACACCTCCTATAGTTAAGTTAAGCAGATTACCTCCTACCTCAGCCTGTATCGTAGGTACTTCTATTACGAAAGCCATACGCTCATAGTATATGGTCTTTTCATGCTCTAAAAGGTCGCTAGCCGGTTTGTTCTTTGCTTCTGGTATACGCCCTTTAATGGGATGCGAGAGCCTTATATTTGGCTTTAAAATAGCTTCCCCAGGGAATACTCTTCCTACAGCATTAAATGCCGTATCTATGAACTCTGCATGGCTGATGACCGGTTCATTGTCCTTGATGAAAACGGGTATAATATGCTCATTCCTGATAGCCTCCAAGGTAGTCTCAGTCGTATTAGCTTCAATGAAGGCGGAGTCAGAAGTTTTGACTTCAATCTGTTCTAATACGGAATGGAGGACTTCCCCAACCTGTATTGGCTCGTTTTGTGGTTCATTATCTTGCATGTGTTCCATTGCTTTTTGTTTGTTGGTTAGCTAATAATGTTCTGTTAATCTCGTGTTTGCGCTTTGTAAAGGCGCTTTGCAGACTGGACTGATACATTGGGTAAGTATTGTATAGCGCGTTCAGTTCTTCAACCGTATTGCAGTTGTCGATACTTTTAAGCAAATCGGATTCCGTCATGGGTTGAATTTGCACCTCACCTATGTTGCACCATTGCAATATTGCACGTCCTGTCTCTTCACTAGGAATAAATTCAGGCTTTCCAAAGAATAGCTGAGTACGGTCTTTAGACGCCTTTGCTGTCAAATTCGTGTTCAAATCGAATACAAGCGTAAACTCGTAGTCAATTCCATCTCGCTGAACCCCCTTTAAACCCAC
>JACFNS010000238.1:4178-4837 GCA_019454705.1 Taibaiella sp.
CTTTCTCGGGAACCTGTTTGCCATTCTTTTCTGATAAAACATAGTCCTGTTTTGTCCGTATAGTACCGATTATATGCACATTGGACTGTAGCATGGCGTTAACAAATGCGTTATGTCTTGGAGTAAACTTAGTCCAGTTAGTAAAGCTATTTCCCGGAAGGGCGCCATGAGTGTCCAGTATATATTCCCATTCATGGGTTAAGCTATCTACCATAACGACCTCCATGCCTGCCTGAACACATACTGCCAAAGCTTCAATGTATTTCTCAGGATTAAACGGAGGTTCTAAATGCAGTACCTTATAAGGGCCTAACTCGCTATATAGTTCAGAACTGCGATTTTCAGTATCAATCACAGCTATCTTACTCCAATCTCCACATAGCCCATAAGCTATGTATAGCCCTGATTTTGTCTTACCGCTGGAACTAGGCCCCTGAAGGGCACATTTGATTTTCACCCGCTTTCGCGATGCTGTTTGTAATTGCATGCAGTTTGTTTAAAAATGAATAAATAAGGGCGGTAGAAACCGCCCCTGTTTGTTTGTCTATGCTGATACTAACCCAAAAGACCGCTTTGTCTGTACAGGTTCCTCCTCCGGTTGATAATCCCACCGATAGCCGATAGTTATAACCTCACCTGTTTCAGGTATAGTGTACTCA
>JACFNS010000239.1 GCA_019454705.1 Taibaiella sp.
TAACACGAATTTCCGGCACATAATAAGAGGCATAAATGTTAACGAAACGCATGCCGGCTTCCATATACTATTAACAGATAAAACATCAGTATTTACAGCGTTTCCCGTCCATAGTTGCAAAGCGTTTGTTAAGCGGTTTTTAAAGACTGGTTAACCTGTGGCAAAAGTTTCTTTACGGCAGATTGACTTAGCATATTTGCATAGTAATCAGACAAAACAAACAGTCAGTAAAAACAAAACTCGTAAAAAAACACAAATGAGAAACTTAATTACATACCCCGTAGGATTGATACTGAAAGCTTACCTGGCATATGCATTTATACTCATAGAGCGCGAGAAGAGAAAAGAACAGCGCGCAGAAAGAGCAATGAAAAAAAACGTGTTACAGACTGCTATCGGCAAATAGTAGCTACCACTTGCCCTTCTGTATATAAATAAACCCTCCGTTCTGCCAATCACTGTTGATAGAGAAATTAGTAATAGCACTGGTACAATTAGCATTATCATCTCCACACCGCACCAGTTGCGATTTTTTTTCGTCTGTAAATATCGTAGTGATATAATAAGTTTTACGGGTTGCGGGCAAATAAATAGCCCAATCGTTGTCAGCAGCAATACCTTTCAGATTCCCTACTGTACGATAATCTGCAAAAGCCAAAGTATCCGGTCGGCCGGTAACAGGTGCCTGGCCATAATAAATGAACTGGGCAGAATCTAAAACAGGTCCCCACTGATCCCCCTTTTTATACCTGCGCAATGTAAAACTACGTACTTCTGACCTGTCGAAACCGGTAAAAGCAAAATCAAGTAATTGCGATGAACAATATATTTTCTTTTCGCAGCAGGATGAAAAAATCAGGACTGTAATGATAATGGCAATAAGCCTGTACATAAGCAACACAATGATGGACAGGGTAAAAATAAGATATCCAGCGCAGTGGTTAATAACAGTTTTGTCATTTAAGTCAGTAATATCTCCTTCTTGTGCTGATAAAATCTTAGCGGATATATACTTTACAAGAGATTTTTTATAAATTGGGGACTGATTGCAAACATATTACAATAAAACTATGCGTATTACACATAAGATTATAGGCTTTTTTGCAGCCACGACCATATTGGTAAGCTGTGTCAGGGAAAATGAAATTATAACACCTGAACCATTGCTCACAGGCGGTAAAGGTGGTAAAGCCACACTCCGTGTGACACCGCAACACCATAAAGAAAACATCAACACAGGGATTGTATATATAAAATATGCCACCAAGGCTATGCCATCTGCATTAGATAGTTTCGATGCAATAGACACGGTAGATGCTATCAACCCTACAGCAGTCTTCGAGATGTTGACACAGGGTGATTATTATATCTATGTAAAAGGTACTGATTATACACTGCCTCAAGGTAATGACGAGGTAATGGGTGGAGCTCCTTTCAGGGTGATAGATACGCTGGAAAAAACATATGACCTGTTCCTTCAGTTAGACAATCCAGCGCACCACAAACAGCCATAACATAATATATTTCATTATTCATGCCACCTCTCAACAGGTGGCATTTTTTATGTAGTTAAAAAAACATAAAAAATCAGCCCCCGCCAACCTTAACCAATAATTAAACGTCTGATTATTAACAACATAAAATTCAACTCATATGAATAAATCATTTATAGCATTTATTATCGCATCATTTATCACCGTAAGCAGCTGTGTTAAAAAACCGGAGCCTACTCCGACCCCTAATCCTACACCTACCCCCACAGCCAACGAAGTGCATTTCAATTTTGAAAACTACTTTGGCAATAATGAACTAGAACTGAACACAGCCACATACACCACCATAAACAGTGAACAGATAAATATCAGTATGTTCAACTACTGGATAAGCAATATCATATTCATAAACAAAGATGGTAGCGAATATAAAGAACCTGAAAGCTACCGCTTGTTACGAGGCGATAAAACCGCTAGTCACCATTTTCATGTAGGCGATGTACCTGCCGGCACCTATACAGGCGTTAAATTTATCATAGGTGTAGATGTACCGCGAAATACCAGCGGTGCCCAAGATGGTGCGCTTGACCCTGCGGTGAACGGCGATATGTACTGGAGCTGGAGCACGGGGTATATACAAGCTAAACTGGAGGGCACCTCACCACAATCCAAAGCAGCAAACAATGCTGTGATATATCATATAGGTGGTGTAGAGCCAGGCAAGGAAACCCCTAGAAATGTTACATTAAACTTCGGCACGGATATCGTAATTGGCGCACAGGCCGGGTCTATAAAAATTAAAGCGGATGCGTCTAAGTGGTTTGGACCAGCTAACCCTATATTAATCGAACAGGTGGCTACCACTACACACGGCGGCAGTACTACGTCATTAAAAATTGCAGATAATTATCAGCAAATGTTCAGCATATTATCGGTTGGTAACGAATAAGTAACTTTATAAAAAAGACTAGCGTATGAGCATAATATCGAAAGGAATAGCACTATTGAGCATGTCAGCCATGTTGATGTTTACAGCCTGCGAAACAGTAGGCGGCAAAGGTGGCAATGCCACCCTGAAGGTAACACCACAGCACCACGGCGATAATATAGATAGCTGTACCATCTATATCAAATACAATGTGCAGGACAAACCTTCAACATACGATGAACAAGTAAAATGCGTGATGGAAAACGGCAAACCTGTTGCTACTTTTACCAACCTGAATAAAGGTAATTACTATGTATATGGTAAAGGCTGGGACCCTGGCATAGAGCAGGAAGTAGAGGGTGGCATACCTTATACAATCACAGAAGAAACAACCAAAGAAATAACAGTACCTGTAACCGAAACTGGGCATTAAACAACAAGCAAACTACACTACAAAGCGAGTGTGCTATGCACACCCGCTTATTATTTGTGGTAATATTAAACGTTATATTTCCTGTAATAATTGCTGCACCTGCCTGCTGATAAGGTCGCGAACTCCGTTAAACTCCGATGGTTCCATATTTCGCGGGTCAGGTATCTGCCAGTCTATGTGCTTCTTTGCAGGCATCCAGGGACAAGCATCGCCACAGCCCATGGTCACTACCGCATCGAAAGGTGCGTAAGCTTTCACTTCATCCAGCGACTTGCTTCCGTGAGTAGATAAATCATAACCTAATTCCCACATAGCACGGATGGCCCTTGGATTAACTACACCTGACGGTTTTGAACCTGCGCTGTAAGCCTCTGCCCCCTGCATTAACGCAAATGCCTGCGCCATCTGGCTGCGGTTACTGTTTTCTACACAAACAAATAATATCTTCTTGTTCATTCTTTCTCTTTTATATAGTTATATACGGGTACAGCCGCACATGCGCCAACTATTGGTGCTGCTATGTACAGCCATAAAGACTGGAGATTCATGGATATCAACGCCGGTCCGATAGAACGGGCCGGGTTCATAGAAGCGCCACATATAGGCCCGGCAAACATAGCTTCCAAAGCTACTACCCCACCTATAGCCAGTCCTGCAAACATCCCCTGTTCTTTACTGCCATGAGCGACATTGAGTATCACCAGCATCAGGAAAAATGTAAGCAACAACTTCAGGACAAATGACTGCATATCGCTACCCGCAGGTATTGTGGCGCCCAGGTATTGATTAGCAGGGAACAGTATTTTCAGTGTAAAACTCGCCAATAATGCACCTATGAGTTGTGCTATAATATAGGGTGTCAGTTTCCGTACAGGGAACTTACCCGCTATCGTAAATGCAATACTGACCGCAGGGTTAATATGAGCTCCCGAAACATTGCCTAATGCATATATCATACTCATCACTATCAATCCGAAAGTGATGGCTATACCGGCATGTGTGACCGCCCCACCCGACTCCTGGTTGATGACAATAGCACCCGTGCCGCAAAACACGAGTGCAAATGTTCCGATAAGTTCAGCGATATATTTTCTCATTTTTTTCTTAGCAACTACCGCCACCCGGAGTGCAACATGCTTCGGCCGCAGGCTTTTTAGCAAATACAGTGATGCTGAATATACCGGTACCACTATTTTTGAATTCTGTTATTTCTTCGACTGAGAGGTACTGGCTTAGTATATCATCAGGAATTACAATCGGTTTTTCTTTTTGCAGTGTGATGTCTTTAAAACCATTTTGTGCTACCAGTTCCAGGTACACCTGTTTTTGTATAGCCCCGCTTACGCAGCCGGCATACATCTCAGCCACGTTGCGCAATTTCTCCGGCAATTCGCCAACCAATACCACGTCAGATATACTGAAATGGCCGCCCGGTTTCAACACCCGGTATATTTCTTTGATAACATTGTTCTTGTTCGGCACCAGGTTCAGCACGCAGTTACTCACAATCACATCAGCCACGTTACCACCTACCGGCATTTTCTCAATATCACCCTGGCGAAACTCAACGTTGTTATAACCCAACTTATCTACGTTCGCCCGTGCTTTATCAATCATTGCTTCGGTAAAGTCTATACCTATCACCCTGCCGGTTGGTCCTGTAGACGCCCTTGCTATAAAGCAATCGTTACCTGCACCACTACCCAGGTCTATAACTGTATCGCCGGGTTTTATTTGCGCGAATTCCGTAGGCAGGCCACAACCCAGCCCCAGGTCGGCATCAGCATTGTAGCCTTCCATTTTTGTATAATCATCACTCATGATGTTATACACCTCTGTACTGCAGCCACCAGCACCACAGCATGAGCTCATATTTGTCTCTTTATCCTGCAAGGCTATTTCACTGTATTTCTGCCTTACCAGCTCTTTTAATTCCTGTTCTGTTTGCATTGTATTGTTTCGTAAACTTATTATTGCAATAT
>JACFNS010000240.1 GCA_019454705.1 Taibaiella sp.
TTTAGTAATGTCGTTGTAGAACATCTTAGCCATCTCAGCGAATATTTCCTGCTCTGTAGCTTTATCAAAACGCTTCATCATGCTGCTACGTGCAGACTTCAGGCTTTTCACTTCTTTATCAATCTTTTCCTGGTCAGGTTTCTTTTCATTGAGCTCTATATACAAATCATAAAAACTTGAACCCAAACCTGCTAACAGCGAACCCTGGAAGGCCTGGCTGTAATACATATGGTGCTTCGCGTATGGCCTGTACGCCCTATGCAGGGCTTCAAACTCACGCATTACATCTTTGTACTCAGGTGCGTTTTTACGCGCCCAGTTAGTAAAGGCATCTTCCTGTTGTTTCTTCTGGTCAACTATCTTCAGCCGTTTCAGTTGCTCCGTCTGGCCAATGAAGTATTTCCAGTAGTTAGATATACCTGCATAGTAAGAAGTCAATTTCAGGTACACTTCTTTATCAGCTTTCATGTTCTTACGCATGATTTCCAGCCTCTTTTCGCGGGGCTTTACGATTGAGGGATTAGATTCATTAATAGCGATATCCACACCGTACGACACTTCGTAACGGTTGGTGCGGCCCGGATAAACAAATATCATTGTATAATCACCTTCGTCCACGCCAGCTATTGAAATAGGCAGGAACTTCTTAGGCTTAAACGGTACGTTATCCTTAGAATATTCAGCAGGCTCATTGTTTGCATCAGCATATACGCGGAAGATAGAGAAGTCTGCCGTATGGCGTGGCCACATCCAGTTGTCCGTATCACCACCATATTTACCCAGCGACTTGGGCGGAGTACCTACCAGGCGTACGTCTTTGTAACGCTTGTACACCAAAAGAATATACTGGTTACCTTCAAAATAGCTTTTCACCTGTGCTTCGTAGTTTCCTCCTGCTTCCGCACGCTTTTGTATCTTTTCTACTATAGCTTTATACTTCTTCTCAAACTTCTCCCCTTTCGACTTGCCAACAGCTTTTTCCACTTCAGCGGTCACATCTTCCATACGCTCCAGGAAGAGGGCTGTTATACCTTTTGCAGGCAGCTCTTCAGAATAGTTGTACGCCCAGAAACCATTGTCCAGGTAGTTGTCCTTCACACTGCTCAAGGAAGCAATAGCGCCATATCCGCAGTGGTGGTTGGTAATCAGCAGTCCGTTGGGCGAAATGATTTCACCGGTACAGCCACCGCCAAACTGCACAATGGCATCTTTCAGGCTGCTGCCATTGATGTTGTAGAGATCTTCTTTAGACAGTTTCAGGCCCATTTTGGCCATCTCATCGTAGTTCTTGCCAATCAACATCGGCAACCACATTCCTTCATCTGCCTTAGCGGGCAACAGTGCGCATGCCAGCAGCAGCGATAACAGTAGCTTTTTCATTATAGTATTTAACCTTATTTGGTAATTAATAAAACGAAGTGCAAAATTAACAATAAACGGCAAAGCGCATAAGGGGGATATTAGGCGGGATTTTTAGCCTATTCGGGCATTTCTTCTTTATTTACCCTTACGGTACCCTTCGGGTTTTTTATTCTGTACCAACTGAAGTCTTCATTGGCTTCCAGGCCGTCGCCATACATTACCTGGTCGGGGGTATTGATGCGTACAAACTTTTCGGTGTAAAACTTCCTTACATTTTGGTTCCAGATAAGTTCTTCCGTTCTTAATGTTTCCCCTTTTTTGTTGACCACCACCACACTGTCTCGTATCAATACGTTGCCTTTACCCTCGTACCAGCGGGCGTACATAGCGGTCAGGGTACTTTCCACCCGCATACTATCATCAAAAAATTCCACTTTCAAGCCCTTTCTCATATCTACATATGGAGGCTTGGCTATTTCGTTCCTTACAAATTCTGTGGCGAACATCCTGATGCGTGAATTGCCATGTTCGCTATAGATGATAGTTACTTCTTCAGCCTTATCTTCCTGCAACGATTGTTTGCCTACGAGGGCATTTATTTCCTTCGGGTCATTTTTGCAAGCCGCCAATGTCACCGGCAAAACAAAATATGCAAGCCGTAGCATGTATTGTCGTATCTGCGCATTGTTAGTCATACCTGCGCTTGATAAACCACTTATCATTCAGGGAAATACCTACGGTGCAGCGGAAGAATGACTCTTTCAGCAGGCCATTAGTTTCGTTGCCACGCTGCCCTATCTCAAAAGCCGTATGTATCCGGTCGTAAGAACGCTTAAACGGCAGGCTGAAGCCAAAAGTAACCGCATAGTAATTAATTGGTGTATTGCGCAGGTACACATAGTCCTGGCCATAGTAAACACCCAGCCTGTAAGTAACCCGGTTGAAATACTTCCTGAGGCTGGTAGCGTCGGGCGTATATTCTCCGCCTAATGCCATACGATAAGACATATCGCCTACGGAGTCAGTTCTGCCAAACCCGCTATAGTTGCTCCAACTCATACCCGAAAAATCCAGCCCTACCATCCATTTGTTGCTATCCAATAAATGAATACCCGCGCTGTACATCAACGGCATAGTAAGTTTTCCTTCTTGTCCCAGGCTACTGAATGATGTATCACCGCCTGAGAAATTGTAGCTTACCCAATATTCGTCCATTGATGTATTTATATCCTGGTTCATAGCCATTGTAACACCGCTGCGCAGGTACATAGACTTTTTGAGCCTGGTTTCGTACTGCGCGCCGGCCTTCCAGTATATCCCGCCTGTCCTCAGCACTTTCGAAAAACGTGCATCGTTAACGTTTACTGTATCTATGCTTTCAATCAGGCTGGCATACACAGTACTACCGAACATATAACCAAAATTAGCCCCGAGGCTGAAACCCTTATACTTACCTGCCAAACCCAGGAAGGCATAGTTCAAAGAACCATCTCCGGCAAATGTGCGGACACTTTTGCCATACCCGGGAATAACCGCAGTATCGCTGAGGCGGTAGTAAATATTGGTAACGGGTGTATAACCCAGGCTCATCCCCGCATTTTTACCCACAGGTATACCAATGCTGATGTGGTTGATCGTTGCCATGCCCGACCTGAACTTATCATTTCCCGAACGTATGGTACGGCTGTTGCCTACCAGGCTACCCTCGTATGTAGTTAGGAGCAACGAAGCATAAGAAGCGGGATTGTCCGCGTTAACAGAATACTGGCTGTTGTAGGCAGAACTGATGCTGCCCATACCTTTCATCAAAGGGTTGATACCATTCCTGAACTCGCCTATGCCAAAACGGGAATAAGGTGAATTTTCGTTGTTCGCCTTAGTCTGAAAGTCTTGTGTCTGGGCAATAGCCGGGGATACAGCAATAAATGTTGTCAGTAAAAGGTAATGCTTAAGCAGCTTGTGGTACATTATGTTTCAATATTATGTTCAAACCCTTGAGAATGATATCAGGGTCTGCAAATATCTCACATTTAAGCTTGCCCGCAAAGTAAGCCATATCTCCGCCAGTTAATACGGCGTTAAAATCACTATATTTTGATTTGAACTCATTGACCATTCCATCTACTTCCGACACAATTCCGTATACAGCTCCGCTGCGCATACAGGTTTCTGTATCATACCCCAGTAGCAGTGTTTCTCCGTCAATACCCACTGCAGGTAACTTGTCGGCAAACTCATGCATAGCTTTCAGTCGCATATGCAAACCGGGAGATATAGCCCCACCCCTGAAGGTTCTATTGTTTTGTATAAAATTATAAGTAATGCATGTGCCTAGGCATACTACAAGGTTGTTTTTACCGGGATATTCATTGTATGCTCCAACAGCCATAGCCAGCCTGTCAACCCCCACACTGTCCGAAGAATAGGCGTTCATAATAGGCAATGGAGTCCTATCCGTCATTACAATGAGTTTCTTCACTTTGGGCATCAGCAGGCTTTCTAGTTCTGCAGATTTACCGGATACGCTGGAAAGAATAGCGTAAGCAGGCATATGTTCATCTACGAGGTCAATGATACGTATCAGCGCATCGTGCGAGGGATAAGTGTATGAGGCAGTAAGGTTACCTGCTTCAAACAAGCCGGCTTTCACAAAATTGTTGCCCCAGTCAATGCATAGATTAACAGCCATTTGATAAAATTTTTCGTTAAGGACGTCTAAAATAATAAATAGATGCCTATTGAAAGAACAAATATGGAAATTTTATGCCGGCAGTCCTAAAATTCGAGGTCGTCAAGGGAGAGGTTTCTGAAATGCCCGTTCAGCTTAATCCTTGCTTTAGTCTCTTCTAACCCCTGCAACATAGGCACCATATTCTTCAGGTGCTTCCTGATGTACTCCAGTCGCTGCGTTTCTGTAAACAACTGCATCAGTTCATATTCCTGTGTGAGCGACAGGCCTATAAAGTGGGCGATTTTGTAAGAAATAATACCATCATTTGTTGAGGGTAGTTTTTCCTCTACGTTCAACAGTGCGTATAGCCGCTTCACTTCGTTCATAATCAGGTTGGACAGTTGGGTATTATCCGGTGCAATTATATTATCCGGATAATTGACTATGGCGCCGGAATAGAGTTTGTCGGGTATCTCCTTTATTATTTCCAGTACCCTGAATATCTGCGTACCCCTGGCACGTATATCCATTTCTCCTCCCGGATATTCTTTTACCAGTTCAGTTATTTCCATTATAGTTCCGTACTCCTGTACCTTCTTATCCAGTACCACCGGTATGCCAAATTGCTTAGAGGCCTGGAGACATTCTTTTATCAATTGCTTGTACCTGGGCTCGAATATGTGCAGGTTCAGTGGCTCATTGGGATAAACAATAATATTTAATGGAAAAATCGGGATAAAATTCGTCATTGTGCAGCTTCTGTTCCTGGTTTTGCG
>JACFNS010000241.1:0-3413 GCA_019454705.1 Taibaiella sp.
AGTTTTATCTCCTTGTCCCAAGACTCCTCAATGGGTGAATAAAAATGCACATCGCCATTTATGAGCTGTTCTGTAAAGTCTGCGGGAAATTCTATCATCACGGCAGTTTAATTAGCATATACCCGTACAGGTGCAGATAAGGCAGACTGGTTTTTACCGGCATCTAATACGTTCTGATAAGCTATCTCCTGCTGGTAGTAGTCGTCTGCCACCAAGTCGAAATCCTGGCGCATACTACCTGTTACCAATGCAGCTATCAATACCACAAAGCCGCCGTATAATAAAGCTATCCTGCTACCCCATCCAAATTTCATCGTACTCATACCTGTGTTATTTTAGTTAGCTGTAAACGGCCCGAGGAAGGATGTACTGATTACATCAATCTTTTCACCATCCTCGTACACACCGATTTTCAGCTTGGTTTTTCGTTCTTTAATATTTTCTTTATCAATGTAAATAAACATGGTACCTGCTACATCGGCTTCTTTGGGTACGTTCAGCGCCTTCTCTCCTACTAATTCAATACTTCCTTCAAAGTTTTCTGGCTTCAGTTCCAATGTTTTTTCTTTGTAAGTTTTGTTCAACAGTTTGTAATTATAGAGGTTGCTGTAACGGTTGTCAGGATGCTCCTGGAACAACTGCCCCTGTGCACGCAATATAGATACACCCACATCTGTACGGCTTGCCAGCAGGAATGCCTCAACACCCAGCAGTACAATCATCACAGCTGTATAAGCTTTCATCCTCCCTGTAAATCGCGTAGGCTTTTTATCTGCAATATTCGCTTCGGATGCGTAACGTATCAGCCCTGTAGGGAGGTTTACCGCTTCCATCATCTTGTTGCAGGCATCTATACATGCAGTGCAGTTGATACATTCCAACTGTGTACCATTGCGAATATCTATACCTGTGGGGCATACGTTGACACACTGGTGGCAATCAATACAATCACCTATTTCGCGTTCCTGGTTCTTTTTGAATTTCCCGCGCGGCTCACCGCGTACGTGATCGTAAGTTACTACGATAGAATTACGGTCGAGCAGTACGCCCTGCATACGTCCGTAGGGGCAAACAACAGTACATACCTGCTCGCGGAACCAGGAATATACCAGGAAGAAAACAGTAGTAAATATTACCAGTGCTACAAAACCACCGAAGTGTTTACTGACGGGTTCGGAAATAATGGTCCGCAACTCGTCGATACCGATGACATACGCAAGAAATGTATTGGCAATAATGAAACTGATGGCCCAGAAAGTCGTCCATTTCATTACCTTCTTAAATATCTTGTCAGTATCCCATTTCTGTCGGGCCAGCATTTTCTGCGAGGGGCCGTCACCTTCTATCCAGTATTCTACTTTGCGAAAGACCATTTCCATGAAGATGGTCTGGGGGCACATCCAGCCACAGAATACACGGCCGAAGACTACGGTAAACAAGGCTATGAAGACAATGAAAATAACCATGCCCAACCCGAAGATGAAGAAATCCTGCGGCCAGAATATCTGTCCGAAAAGGATGAATTTACGCTCCAGTACGTTGATGAGGAAAAGCGGGTGCCCGTTGTACTTAATAAACGGCAGTGTAAAGAAGACCAGCAGGTAAACTATGCTTAACCACGTCCGGGCGTTGGTAAACTTACCTTTCGGCATATGCGGAAACACCCATAACCGCTTACCTTGCTTATCTACCGTGGCTACCTTATCCCTGAATGATGCTGTCGATTCACTGCCGTTCATGTCTGTTTGTTTCATTCGGCCGCTACTGCGGGCGTTGTTTCTTCTTTTGTTGTACTATCCGTGCTTTCCGTTGCTTCTATATATAATTCTCCTTGTGCTTCCTTAGGCGCTGCGGGCTTTGAGCCTTGTAATGATTTCACAAAACTGGCCAACTGTGCCAATTGCATGGGAGAAAAATCATCCTTCCAGCTCTTCATACCTTTTGCAGGCCAGCCATATTTAATAGACTTAAACACATCAGGCAAGCTGCCACCATGCAGCCAATACTGGTCTGTAAGGTTTGGGCCTACTGCGTTACCACCACCATCTGCGGCGTGGCATGCAGCACAGTTGCTGGTAAATATACCTTTACCCGCTTCGATACCTGCCGCATCCAGCATCACCACTGTATTTTCATCTACATTGCTGGCTGACTTGGCGAGGTAGGCTGCCACTTCTTCCTCACCCCTTTTTACTTCCGCCAGGAATTCATCTTCCTGGCTGGGGCCGCTACCATAGTGATAATACCATACATATACTACACCGATAACTATCGTCAGGTAAAAACCATATTTCCACCAGGGAGGCAAGCTGTTGTCCAGTTCTTTAATACCATCATAATCGTGGTCGAGCATGATGTCTTCTTCTTTCTCTATAGCCACCGCCGCATTGAACCTGTCCCAGAAAGGAACACGTTTTGCTTTTGCCACCGCAGCAGCTTTAGCAGCTTCTTCGCCCGGCTTCAGCATAATAGCCCTGATAAGTACGCGGGTAAGAATAATCAGTACCGCTATGGTCAGTAACTCCAGGATAATAGCGCCAATGAGGACATAGAATTCTACCTTAGGCAAGCCTCCTATAGAAGTCACTTCAGGTGCAGCTGCAACAGCCTCGGCAGCTTCCTGCGCAGAGGCGGTGAAAGACATAGCACCCAATGCCAGTAACAACAATACTGACTTAACGATACCCGAACCACTGCTACGTTCTTTGCGCAGCTTATCGCGGTAGGCAAAACCTAATTGCACCAGCGTACTGCCCATCATACCTATTACAAACAACAGTACGATAATCAGTCCCAGTAAGCCCATGAGCAGGGGGTTAAAACTATTACCGGTGTTTGCAGTAGCCTCAGCCGCAAATACTGTTGCAGGCATTGACAAGACAGCCATAGATAAGAGAAGTTGTTTATTGAAATACTTACGCATGACTTGTTTGTTTATCATTAATTGTTGTCTTTATCTAAAGGCAGGTTTTTTACATCAGTGATGTATTGCTTATTGGCCCTGAAAGCCCATATAGCCAAACCCGTAAAGAAGGTGAAGAATATCAGCAACGATACCATCGGGTAGATATCCACACCTGCTATTGATTCTAAATAATGCCTGAATTTCATTGTACAGATTTTTTTGTGCTGTTATTAATTACTACCTGCGGTTTTCTGTTCCAGCTTGATGTCTGTGCCCACACGCTGCAGGTAAGCTATCAAGGCAATTATTTCTTTGTCGTTCTTCACTTCTATCTTGTCTTTGGCCAGGCTGGCTACTATTTTGTCCGCCTGCTTAAAGAGGTCAGCATTAGCTATCTTATCATAACCCTCCGGATATGGTACGCCCAGCGTTTGCATTGCGCGTATCTTGGCCGGTGTTATAGCTGTGTCAATGGTATTTTTCATCAGCCACTGATAGTTGGGCATGA
>JACFNS010000241.1:3429-3644 GCA_019454705.1 Taibaiella sp.
TACATGTGGTTGAAGTGCCAGCTATCCGGATATTTACCGCCGATACGTGCCAGGTCGGGGCCGGTACGTTTACTACCCCACTGGAATGGGTGGTCGTACACGAACTCACCTGCTTTTGAGTATTCACCATACCTCGCCACCTCGCTACGGAACGGCCTTACCATCTGGCTGTGGCAGGTATAACAACCCTCGCGCACATATATATCACGTCCCTG
>JACFNS010000241.1:3654-4804 GCA_019454705.1 Taibaiella sp.
CGGTGTATAAGGTTTAACACTGCTGATGGTAGGTACGTTTGAATCTATCATGAAAGTTGGCACAATTTCTATCAGTCCACCCAAGGCCACTACCACCAGGCTCCATACCAGCATCTGTACAGGACGGCGCTCAATCCACCTGTGCCAGTGAGTTTTGCCATGTTCTACATATACCTTAGCCAATGGTGCAGCTTCAGCAGCTTCGTCATTCAGTGCTTTACCTTTTCTTACAGTTTTGATAAGGTTAACAGTCATAAGAATAGCGCCTAGTAAGTAAAATAAACCACCTAAACTACGCAAGGCCAGGAACGGCTTCATCTGCTCCACAGTTTCCATAAACTGGTATTTCAACTGGCCGGTAGGGGTAAACTCTTTCCATGCCAGGCTCTGCATAAAGCCCGCCCAGTACATAGGCACCGCATAGAACACTATACCCAACGTACCTATCCAGAAGTGCCAGTTGGCCCATTTTTGCGAGTAGAGTTCTGTCCTGAAAATTCTTGGTATCAGCCAGTACAGTACGCCGAAAGTCAGGAACCCATTCCAACCCAAAGCACCTACGTGTACGTGTGCAATAGTCCAATCGGTAAAGTGGCTGATGGCGTTTACGTTTTTCAGGCTCAGCATAGGGCCTTCAAACGTAGCCATACCATAAGCTGTAACCGCTACTACCAGGAACTTCAATACCACATCTTCACGCACTTTATCCCATGCGCCACGCAGTGTCAACAGACCATTGAGCATACCACCCCATGACGGAGCAAGCAGCATCACAGAAAATACGGTACCGAGCGACTGTGCCCAGTCGGGCAATGCAGTGTACAATAAGTGGTGCGGGCCGGCCCATATGTATATAAATATCAGCGCCCAGAAGTGTATAATTGATAATCGGTATGAATATACAGGACGGTTAGCCGCCTTGGGCAGGAAGTAATACATCAGGCCCAGGTAAGGCGTAGTGAGGAAGAACGCCACCGCATTGTGGCCATACCACCACTGTACCAGTGCATCCTGCACGCCTGCATACCATGAATAAGATTTCAATGCTGAGAAAGGTATCTCCCATGAGTTAACTATGTGTAGCATAGCCACCGTTATAAAGGTTGCTATGTAGAACCATATTGCTACGTACAGGTGACGCTCCCTGCGT
>JACFNS010000242.1:0-590 GCA_019454705.1 Taibaiella sp.
TCGCTCTTGTTAGCGCACAGCACTACACCCACGTTGATGAACTCTTCCCGTTCTACCCGTGGCACTACGCGGACAACCGCATACTCATATAAGTGCTTGCCGTGCATGTTGCGCTTCTTTTACAAAGTTATCAGAATGGGCCAAACGTGTATTTAAAAACAGCTCGTACACCGCACGTTGCTCAGCAGAGGTGGCGGCTTCGCCTGTAGCCTCCAGCCAGTCGTCAGGCAAGCCCGATACAATATGATGTGTTGCCTCAGGAGTAAGCAGTTGTTTGAACTCTTCGTTTACCCCGGTGAGCTGCGCTGCAACCGGCAGCAGCACATGGTCTTTTATAAGCGGGAAGGGCGATAAAGCCTGTTGCTCCCATTTGTCCCACGAGTGATGAAACAGGAACGAAGCGCCGTGGTCTATCAGCCATAGCTCTTTGTGCCACATCAGCATATTGGTATTGCGGTAGGTCCTGTCTACATTTGTAATAAAGGCATCGAGCCATACTATGCGCGACGCAAGCAGAGGCTCTACCTGCATGGCCACGGGGTCGTAGTTAACAGCGCCGGATAAAAAATGCAGGGCCAGGTTCAGCCCCT
>JACFNS010000242.1:600-4780 GCA_019454705.1 Taibaiella sp.
GCAGGTCCTGTATTTCCTCGTCGCCCTCGGTACGGCCAAATGCTTCGTCCAGTTCGGCAAATACCAGTTCGGGTATTTTCAGTCCCAGCAGGCGGGCTATCTCACCGCCCAGGTATTCGGCTATCAGTGCCTTCTCACGCTGCCCCGCCCCCCTGAACTTGACTACATATTTAAAACCATCGTCGGCCTCGGCCAATGCAGGTAGCGAGCCGCCCTCGCGCAGGGGCAGCAGGTAACGCAAAATATTTACCGTACGAAGATGTTCAGTTCCCGTCATATGTATCAGAAAGGCAGGTGTAAAAATAGTTGTTCCGGCAGAAAGGGCCTGTAGTATTTTTGGGAAGGATGGTATTATAACTCAAACAAGCTGCTGTATGCCTCAATGTCGGCCATGCCGCCCATGTGTTTCAGCCTGCCGTTGTGCAGCAGGTATAGTTCATCGGCTATGCTTTTCAGGTAGTGGAAATTGTGGTCGGTAATGATGATGCCCTTGCGCGGCTTCACTGTTTGCAGGTAGTCCAGCAGCTTCTCTACCAGCAACGGGCTGAGGTGGGTAAACGGCTCATCTAGCATAGTGAACATGGTAGGCGACTGCAGCAGTGCGTATATCTCCACCAGCCTGGCAGTGCTGCCATGCAGCGACCCCGCCGATTGTGAGGGCGATATTTCCACCCCGAAGGTTTCTATAAAATGCGGGAGGTGGAGGTTGAAGTCTTTGAAAATACTTTTCACGCTTTTGCCGGGTGGCAGAAACTGTTGCTGCGGCAGGTAATTGACAGCATTGGCTTGCAGGTAAGGATAGGGCGTGTGCCTGCTATCTATGCGTATGGATTTCGATTCAGGCTCCAGCGTGCCGAACATTATTTTCATCAACGAGCTTTTGCCGCAGCCGTTGTTTCCTGCCAGTCCTGTTATAGTACCTGTTTGTGCCTTGATGTAAATACCTGACAGGATGGTGCGCAAACCATAACGCAGGATAATACCGTCAGCTTCGAAAGTGTGTGGGATCATGGCGCTATGGGTGGGGCTATTTCGTGAACGATAAATAATGCTGCTATGTACAGCAATACATCAGTAGCTAAAGCGGACAGCAGCAATGCTTTTTTAGATATGTGCAGGTTGTGGTAATAATAGAATTTGTCGCGGTGCAGGTGGCTGACGAAGTAGAGCAGGAATGCAGTAGTAAAAACCTTAAACCAGGTAAGGGGTATAAGTGAGCCCATGTTGGTTTGTGAATATGTGGCGGCGCATATTACTGTCAGCAGCACAGCCGGTAGCCTTATACGCTGAAAGAGGGCGGTATGCAGGAGGATTCTTTTCAATGATATATGAGGTTTGTATCATTAAAAATAAGACAGCCGCTTTTGCTCTGTGCTATAAAGTATGTTAAAAAAAACTTAGTGGATGACTAATTTTTCTGATACAATACTACTGCCAGTGTGCAACGTGATAATATATAGTCCAGCAGGCCATCCGGATGTGTTTAACACGGAACGCTTGTCAAACTGTGACTTTGTAACGATGCTGCCTTGTATGTTGTACACGCGTAGCTCTCCGGTACCATTGTATGCTATCGTGGTTTCTGCCGATGCTGGATTGGGATATATGTCTATTTTGCCCACCACAACTTTTGTTTCTGGTATATTATCAGGCCATTTGCATGGCGGTGTTATGTTATACAACACCTGCAAGTCTCCACCTGGCCTTTCATGAGCGAGGCACATATCTGCAAAGCCATCGTTATTTACATCACCTAATACCACCCCTTCCTGGTAATAATGCCCTGCATCAAATATTTTGTATGGGTATATACTGTCTGCAATGACAGAAGCGCGCATCCAGGCTGCATGAACTATTACCTGCTCGTCGCCGTCATCACAATCAAGGTTCGCGGAAGCTATAGCCTCAGGCAGGTCGTAAACAGGGAAAGTACTATCAGGCAATTGTTGTATGCCCCGCCATATAGCCACATTGCTCCGGGGCTTATTTCCACCATAGGTTACCCATAGCTCGTTTGCTTTATTGTTGCCTTTATTTACTATTACAGCGCTATAAGCACTGGTGGGAGTATCATAAGGAGGTGAGGTGTGGGCCGGAAGTTTCAAATGATGAGTGCTTTGAAGCGAACGCGCCGCATCAAAGTAAAGTACGATAACAGGGCCGGTATTACCTTGACCGTTTGTTGCAATCAATGTCGTTTTTTGTATTGCCCCGAATTGGCCGGAGGTAATATGCCCGTATCCGTTAGTAGTTACTGCGTATTTTTTTACTTCCCATGTGGGATTACTGTTGTTTTGGAATATAACGACAATAGAGTCGCCCCAATGAGATACACCAATATCTGTTAGCCCATCGTTGTCGAAATCACCACCGATTACGCCATCCGGTTCATATCGTGTTGAAGTGGTAAAGGAATCCGTTGCTACCAGCCCATTACCATCCCAGCTATATATATAGACATCACTGTTGTCATCAGTTCTCAACCCGACAACAACTTCTGCATTGCCTGAGGATTTACTGGAGCTTCTACCCAGGTTACTTACTGCCAAACAACTTATAACACCCGGGAAAGGATGTTTGAAAAACAAAGGTTGCTGCATCTGGCCATTTGCACCCTGTAGCCATAAAACAAGGCTGTAATTGTTAGTTCCATTGAAAGCGAATGTTGTGGCCCCGACAATATCATTCAATCCGTCACCGTTAATGTCCCCAATACCGGCAAAGTCCACCTCGGAGCCTGTGGGGAAGTTAACAGGGTTGGGGTCAAACCTGACATGCTGTGCATATGTTGTGTTGATTATGAAAATCAGGCTAAAGGTTATAATAAAGCTTTTCATAGGTACCGAATAATATGTGTAAATGTAGTGGAAATATCGATATGATGGATGCCTCGCTCAGTGTTGTTTGTACCTTTGTTAGATGAAGCGTAGTTTACTTGTCCTCTTGCTTGTATGGGTATTTGCATCGTGTAGCGATGATGGCATAAGCACAGATGATGCCGGCAATAAAATTTTTTCCTACGAACCGATAGGTTGGCAGATGGTATTACCCGATGGCTGGGAAGTACAGAGCGAAGCCGACAGGGACAAACTGGCATACAAGGCAGAGCATTATTATGAAGAGGATGCTGCGGCTAAAAAGCGGGGAGGGGAGAAGAAAATAATTCTTGGAGTGCGTAAAGGAGAAAAGGATATGAATGCCATATATGGATTCATCCGCAGCTACGAACGTGATGAGGATTATCCCGAACTCGAAGAACTGCTGGAACAACAATACCGCAGCTATGCCACGGGAGAGTACAGTGCGGAAAAATCGCTGGTGCAGGAAACGCTCAATGGTCTTGTGTTTGACAAAGCCACGCTAAAGGTGAGCTATGCGGGTAAACCGTACTTCACCTACATCACTTACAGCACTATGCTGGATACACTGAACTTCGGCGTAAGCATAGTCACCAACAACGTGGCTGATGAACAAATGCTGGTGGATAATTTCCGCAAGTCGGCGGCAAGTATAACCACCGGGCGATAAGCCGGTAGTTATACTTTATGCTTTTTCCAATTGCCTTTGCTGAACAGCCAGAGTGTAAACAAGCCCACTGAAGTTTCTGAAAAGAACACACCCCAGAACACGCCTGAATAGCCCCAGTCGAGCTTAATGGCCAGGAAGTAAGACAGCGGTATCTGTATCAGCCAGAAAAATACGACGTTGATTTTAGTAGGTGTCTTTGTATCGCCCGCACCGTTAAACGCCTGCACCGCTACCATCCACCAGCCATATACAAAGAAGGAGTAGGACAGTATGCGCAGCCAGGTAGCGCCAACAGCTATCACGGCTGCATCATGGGTGAATATCCTCATCAGTGATTCGTTGAACAGGAAAAACATAGCCGATACCAGCACCAGGAATATCATATTGTAAACGCCTATTTTCCATACCGACGACTCGGCACGGTCCGGTTGTTCCGCACCAAGATTTTGTCCCACCAATGTAGCGGCGGCATTAGACATGCCCCATGCAGGCATTATGGTGAACATCATGATACGTATGGCTATGGTGGCACCTGCTACCGCCTCGCTGCCAATGTCTGCCAGTATGCGCATCAGGAATATCCATGAAGTCATGGATATAATCATCTGGCCCACGCCGCCAAGTGATGTCCTGATGATATTGAGCATAATAC
>JACFNS010000243.1 GCA_019454705.1 Taibaiella sp.
ACCTCTTTGTTTCCTGTTCAGGCTTTTTCGTTTCCTGTACGGGATTTTCAGTAGTACCCTGTCCGTCGTTATTTATTATTTCTTCTGTCATTGTTACCCGAATGTTTTTAGGCTATAATGCTATACAACAGGGTGAGTACCTTTTCAGATACGAAGTCCATGCCGAATATCAGCAATGTAAGTATGATGAGCGATACCAGCACGATGATGGTTGTCTGTTGCAACACATCCCATGTAGGCCAGGTCACTTTGTGCACCAGCTCATCGTACGCTGCCTGAATATAGGAACCGAATTTTGCCATATTTATTTCAATTAATACAACCAGATAACATTGACTATCAGCCGATTGCGTCAGCACGGGCACCCGGATTCGAACCAGGATCAAAGGTTTTGGAGACCTCTATTCTACCGTTGAACTATGCCCGTATTTTATTGCAGCAACCCTAAAACTACCGCAAATTAAAAAGCCCCCTACTTGCGGGGCGACTGCAAAGATAGAAAATTCTTTCGGAAAAAATACAGGTGATTTTGATGAATAGGATGGTATTTTTCTGATCCAGGCCAAAAGAATATGATTTATTATCAACTATAGCTTATTGACTTACACTTCAGCTTCCTTGTCACCCACATGAATGGTATACATATCGTCTGCCATGTGGCCTTTTAGTTCCAGGCGGCAATCTTCTGTAAATTCTACGGTCATGCTGTCACGGTTGCCGTTCAGGTACACTTCAGCCACTTCCTTGCCCAAAAGTTGTAGTAATCCGTAATCGCCGTTTATTGAGGTTAGCTTGTAATATTCATGCCGCTGCTTGCCAATACGCAAGGCGAAGTATCCTTTTATTTCTATAAATGAAACGTCATCAAAATGTATGGTAACGGCATCCTGTGCATAACAAACCTCTGTCACTTTCATTTCCCTGAGGCTCTCTACATCTATATCATACGGTATCGGTAACATAGCCAAGTATTGTATAGTAAAACAATACTATAAAGTTACGGCTTATTTCCCGTTATAGTCAACCTGCATTTAATATATAAAAAAGCGCCCTGCTCAACAGCAAGGCACTTAACCAAAACCCGTCCCTTACAGGACATCCTTATGAAAAACCAACTTTATTCTTTTACATCGCTTGTGGCACTAGGGGCATTACCATTATTCCTGATAACTACTACCCCGTCAAACACATCTATCATCAGTGGCTTAGTTTTATCCACCTCACCGGCTATTATCTTGCGGCTCAGCATGTTAATAATATCTTTCTGTATTACACGCTTCAGCGGCCTTGCTCCATACTGCGGATCGAAACCACGCTCTGCGAGGTAGCTCAGTGCATAGTCTGAGAACTTCAGCTCGATATCCTGCTCCGCCAGTTGTTTTTGCAGGTTTTCCAGTTGTATCCTGATGATGCCTTTTATTTCATCCCTCATCAGCGGGCGGAACATGATCACATCATCTACCCGGTTCAAAAATTCGGGCCTCAATGTCTGCTTAAGCAGCTCCATCACCTGCTCGCGAGTGTTGTCCACCACCATATCTACATTCTTACCCTCCAGTTCCGCAAAGTTCTCCTGTATGATGTGGCTGCCCATATTGCTGGTCATAATGACGATGGTATTTTTAAAGTTCACCAACCTGCCCTTATTATCGGTCAGGCGGCCATCGTCCAGCACCTGCAACAGTACGTTAAATGTATCAGGGTGCGCCTTTTCTATCTCATCCAACAGGATTACTGAATATGGCTTACGCCTTACAGCTTCTGTCAATTGACCACCTTCTTCGTAACCCACATAGCCCGGAGGCGCACCTACAAGCCTGCTTACGCTGTGCTTCTCCTGGTATTCACTCATATCTATACGGGTCATCATGCTGTCGTCGTCAAAGAGTACTTCAGCCAGCGCTTTAGCCAATTCTGTTTTACCCACCCCGGTAGTGCCCAGGAAGATGAAAGAACCTATCGGCCTGCGGGGGTCTTGCAGTCCTGCCCTACCCCTGCGTATAGCGTCAGATACGGCTTCTATTGCTTCGTCCTGGCCGATTACACGTTTATGCAGTTCTTCTTCCAGGTGCAGCAACTTTTCTCGCTCACTCTGCAACATACGCTGCACGGGTATGCCCGTAGCTTTAGCTACATTCTCAGCTATATCTTCTGCATCTACCTCTTCCTTAAGCAGGCGTTTACGTTCAGCACCCATATCTTCCAGTTGCTTGCTCAACTGTTCTACAATACCTTCCTGCTCCTGTATCTTGCCATAACGTATCTCTGCCACCTTGCCATAATCACCTTCACGCTCCAACTGTTCGGCCTGTAGCTTCAGATCTTCGATTGTACCCTTCGCTTCGTTCAGCTTTTCTACAATATCTTTTTCTTCCAGCCATTTAGCCTTCAGTGTATCACGCTCTACATTCAGCAGTGCTATATCCTGGTTCAGTTGTGTCAGCTTGGTTTCATCATTCTCCCGTTTGATGGCCTCCCGCTCAATTTCCAACTGGCGTATGCGACGCTCCAGTTCGTCCAGTTCCTCTGGCATGGAGTTAATTTCCAGTTTCAGTTTGGCCGCACTTTCGTCTATCAGGTCTATAGCCTTGTCCGGCAGGAAACGGTCAGTAACATACCTGTGCGACAGTTCTACCGCTGCTATAATTGCTTCGTCTTTGATACGCACCTGGTGGTGATGTTCGTAGCGTTCCTTCAGTCCGCGCAATATGCTTATCGCATCTTCTACACTTGGCTCATCTACCAGCACCTTCTGGAAACGTCGTTCCAATGCCTTATCCTTTTCAAAGTATTTTTGATATTCATTCAGGGTTGTAGCGCCTATAGCTCTCAATTCTCCACGGGCAAGGGCAGGCTTCAATATATTGGCTGCGTCCATAGCACCTTCCATAGCACCCGCGCCTATCAGCGTGTGTATCTCGTCAATAAACAGTACTACACTGCCATCGCTTTCTGTAACTTCTTTTATGACTGCTTTCAGCCTTTCTTCAAATTCACCACGATATTTAGCCCCTGCCATCAGGGCGCCCATATCCAGCGCGTATATGATTTTTGATTTCAGGTTGTCCGGCACATCGCCATTGATGATGCGGTGGGCCAGCCCTTCTATTATGGCTGTTTTACCTACGCCGGGCTCACCTACCAGTATGGGGTTGTTCTTGCTCCTGCGCGAAAGTATATGCAGTGTGCGGCGAATTTCTTCATCGCGACCTATTACCGGGTCCAGCTTGCCGGCGCGCGCCAGTTCGTTCAGGTTCTTAGCATAGCGGTCCAGCGAGTTGTATTGCTGCCCCGCTGTCTGCGAATCTACCTTGCTGCCTTTGCGCAACTCTTTGATAGCGGCCACCAGTCCTTTTTCAGTCAGGCCGCCGTCTTTCAATATTTTAGCCGCGTTATCATTTACCTGCAGCAACGCAATTAACAAGTGCTCCTGCGTTACAAATTCATCGCCAAACTGCTTGAGTATGGCACCGGCTTTCAGTATGGTGTTATTTACCTCGCGGCTAACCGTTTGCGCAGGCTCACCTGAAGTAATTTTGGGTAATTTCTCAATAACTTCATTCAGCTTACTTTCTACCAATCCTGTATTCACATCGTTTTTCTTCAGCAAATAGGATATCGGCCCGTCTTTATCGTCCAGTAATGCCTTTAACAAGTGCGCTGTTTCAATATTAGGGCTTTGGTGATTGAATGCATGTTGCTGTGCTTGTTGCAGCATTTCCTGGGCCTTGATTGTAAAATTGTTCAGGTTCATTTTTTCTGTTTTCTCCTTAACAACATATCCCTAAAAACTGTTCCAAAACACTCTTTACGCATAAATGGCAGAAAAAGAAAAACGGATAAGACAGCTTGTCTTATCCGTTGATTTCCAACTGAATTTATTTCAGTACACTGGTTGATTAAACTGACTGATTGACTGATATTAGTCGCCCAAAAGGTCTGCATTTACCTTGAGTTTCATATCAAACTTCAGAGTGTTTGACCTTGAAACATCTTTTACAAAATACGCCTCGATACGCACCCTCATAGTATCAGATGTAAAAGCATCCATCAGGTCGACATCTGCGGGAGTTAATTCTATTACACGTCCTGTATCAGGAACGTTATAGTTGTATGCGGCCAGTTGCTCAGATCCACCATTGGGGGATATGTATATCCATACCGAATCCATAACGCTGAAATCCTGGTTGGTAGGCAACAGCATGTTCACTGAAAGTTTAGACAACTTAACACTGGTCACCAGGTCCACCGCTGTTTCATTATCTTCCAGTATCTCCTCAGAGTTAGTAGGAATTAATGCCGGCGCCAACGAAGCTTTTAATCCCGAACCCACGTGCGGGTCACCCGGAATACCGGCGACTGTCACCACATCATCGTATGGTACGGTAATGGTAATGTTCAAAGCCTGTTTCAGTTTTTTACATGCGGTCAGGCTAATAGTTACCGCCAGTAGCGAATAAAATAGAACCCTCATATACATTCTGTAAGTTTTAATTTGTGCACAAAACAATCTTATGGCCGTACAGGCCATTTTTAACTCATCTCTCTTATAAAATATATGTGCACGGGCAGATTATGCCTGTAGATTGTAAATATACTACCATTAACATCTAAATAACAAATTTTAGAGAAAAATATTTATCCGAACAAACCAATATAAATATATTAAATTATATAAAAATGTGATTGGACATTAAAAAAGGAATAATTAAAATGAGGGAATGGTATAGAAAATATGAAAAACTAAAAAAAATAAGAATTTAGT
>JACFNS010000244.1 GCA_019454705.1 Taibaiella sp.
CCGCTCTCTGAACAAAACTTACTTCCGTATTCATCAAACAAAAGATAGTTTTAAGTAGTATTTTTAATTGGATAAAAAACATAAAAAACGTATTTTTGCAATAGTAAATATTGCCGCCTTAAAACACTATCATCATATGCTAAAAAACACCACAGCAGCAATATATCCGCCACTCATGCCGGAAGGACTTTTTATCATCCACAAAAAATTATTTCCCCTACGTACCGGGCAACATCTGTCCCGCAAAGGCGGCGAAAAAAATCAAAAAAATGGCAACCTTTCGGCAACACTTGCCCCCGCAAACAAAAAAATTCAGAAAAAAAATGACAACCTTTTTCCCCCCGCAGCAGCCTGTCACCCCGCCGCCTGTCCCGACTGTTTCGGGAGCGGGGGTTTCTGACCGACTCCGCCCATGGCGGACGTGTCAGACGGGGGTGGAGACACTCGTGCAGGAAAATCACGAAAAATGGAAACCTTTCGGCAACCCTTGTCCCTCGCGCAGGAAAAAATCACCAAAAATGGAAACCTTTTGGCAACACTTGCCCCCGCATAGGAAAAATCATAAAAATGGCAATCCCGTACGTACGACAGCAACACTTATCCATCAAAATACTCAAAATCAAATACTTATAAAAATGCGGAGTTTTACTTTTTATGAAAATTTGGCAACCCAGCAAGTGCGGGGAGTAACACTTATCCATCCGGGGCGGCCGATAACCGAAAACTATCATAAAATAGACAATAACCTGCCAGCCCATGGGGTAATATCATACATCGTGGCGGGTAAAATGCCTAACTTTGCGCTCCATTTAGTTATATGTCAGTTTCTACACAGGTAATAGAAGAAGTAGTGATCAAGTTCGCCGGCGACAGCGGCGATGGTATGCAGCTTACAGGTACACAGTTTACCAACAATACAGCATTGGCCGGCAGCGACCTCTCAACATTCCCGGATTTTCCGGCGGAGATACGCGCCCCGCAGGGTACCGTGCCGGGGGTTAGTGGTTACCAGTTGCGTTTTTCCAGCAACGAGGTGTTCACTCCGGGCGACAACTGCGATGTGCTGGTAGCCATGAACGCCGCCGCACTGAAAGTGAACCTGGGCAGCCTGAAGAAAGGGGGAATCATCATAGCCAATACAGATGGCTTTGATGTGAAGAACCTGCGCCTGGCCAACTATCCTGAGGGTGTAAACCCCATAGAAGATGAGGGGCTGGCACAAAACTACCAACTGTATAAAATAGACATCACCAAGCTGACACGCGAGGCGCTGAAAGACATACAAATGGGCACCAAAGAGAAAGACCGTGCCAAAAACATGTTTGTACTGGGCTTCGTCTATTGGCTGTACAACAGGGATATGGATAACACCATCACTTTCCTGAAAGAGAAATTCGGCAAGAAAGAAGAGATACTGCAAAGTAACCTGCTGGCATTGCAGGCGGGCTATAACTACGGAGATACAATTGAGGCCTTTACTACACGCTATAAAGTAGAAAAGGCGAAGCAGGAGCCCGGCACCTACAGGGGCATTACGGGTAATACCGCACTTACATACGGTATTATAGCTGCGGGGCAGAAGTCAGGCCTGCCGATATTTTTAGGCTCATATCCTATTACCCCTGCATCAGATATATTGCACGAACTGGCGTGGCATACGCACTTTCCAGGCCGAGGACGAGATAGCTGGTATTACATCAGCCATAGGTGCGTCTTACGGTGGCAGCCTGGGTGTTACTACTTCATCGGGCCCCGGCATAGCGCTGAAGGCAGAAGCTATGGGGTTGGCGGTAATGCTGGAAATACCCCTGCTGATAGTGAACATACAGCGTGGCGGCCCATCTACAGGTTTGCCCACTAAGACAGAGCAAAGCGATTTACTACAGGCTTATTACGGCCGTAACGGAGAGTGCCCCATGCCCATCGTTTCTGCATCTACACCCGCCGATTGTTTCGATGCGGTTTATGAAGCAGTACGCATAGCGGTGCAACACATGACACCGGTTATGATGTTGAGCGATGGTTATATAGCCAATGGCGCAGAACCCTGGAAATTCCCTAAGAGCGAAGACCTGGCACCCATAACAGTGAAGTTCAAACAAGGCCTGGAAGAAGGGGAAGATAAATTCCTGCCCTACAAAAGGGATGAAAAGCTGGTACGTGCATGGGCTATACCCGGCACCGCCGGGCTGGAGCACCGTATAGGCGGACTGGAGAAAGAAGACATCACGGGTAATGTGTCTTACGACCCCGAGAACCACCAGCACATGGTAAAAACCCGCCAGGAAAAAGTAGACCGCATTGCCGATTATATACCGCTACAGCAGCTGGATAGCGGCCCTGAAAAAGGAGATGTTCTGGTGTTGGGCTGGGGCTCAACTTACGGGGCTATTAAAAGCGCGGCAAGGGAACTGCAGGCGCAGGGCAAATCAGTAGCGCATGCACACCTGCGTTACCTCCGTCCTTTCCCCAAAAACCTGGGCGAAATCATCAGCAACTACAAGCATGTGCTGATACCCGAAATCAACAATGGCCAGCTGATAAAAATTATCCGCGACCAGTATATGGTAGATGCAAAAGGGTACAACAAAATAAAAGGCGTACCCATTACGCGCGCTGAATTGGAGAATGCTATTGAGGAGTTGTTGTAATCTCCGCCTATTGGTTTATCAAACAAACCAATGATTCGACAAATAACTAATCGTTACTTTCGGATGGTGTATGGCTGATAAAGTATCCATCTTCTGGTTCCGCCGGGATTTACGTTTGTATGACAATGCGGGCCTGTATCATGCCTTGCGTTCAGGTTTTCCTGTTGTGCCGCTTTTCATTTTCGATACCAACATACTGAGTGGATTAGAGGATAAAGCAGATAAACGGGTCGACTTCATCCATCGCCAACTGGAACGGATGCAGGCGCAGTTGACTGCATCAGGTAGTACGCTACACATACTGAATAATACACCCGACGAGGTTTTCAGTCAGTTGGTCTTGCGGTACCATGTGAAAGCTGTGTACACAAACCACGATTACGAGCCTTATGCCAAAGAAAGGGATAATCGTATTGCATCTTACCTGCAAGGTCGCGGTATCGGCTTCCACAGCTATAAAGACCAGGTAATATTTGAGAAAGATGAAGTATTGAAAGACAATGGCGAACCATACACGGTATATACACCTTACAGCAAACGATGGAAAGCGAAGTTGAACGATTTTTACCTGAAGCCTTACCCGGTAGAAAAGTACTTCTTTAACTTCTACCAACAACAGGCGCTACCCCTGCCCACTTTAGAAGATATTGGTTTCAAGCCAACTGATGCTGATATACCACAGGCTGCACTGGATGAGCTGATTGCGAAGGACTACCACAACACGCGGGATATACCATCGCTTAGAGGCACGACAAGACTGAGTGTACACCTGCGTTTCGGCACGATCAGTATCAGGCAGTTGGCAGCTGATGCCAAGGCGCTTAATGAGAAGCTGCTGAACGAACTAATATGGCGGGATTTTTATCAATCAATACTGTGGCATTTCCCACAGGTAGTAAACAACGCTTTCAAGCCGGAATATGATAAGATAGTCTGGCGAAACAACGAAGAGGAATTCAGACTGTGGTGTGATGGAAGAACAGGATACCCGATAGTAGATGCAGGTATGCGAGAGTTGAACACCACAGGTTATATGCACAACAGGGTACGAATGATAGTTGCCAGCTTCCTGGTAAAACACCTGTTGATAGACTGGCGTTGGGGCGAGGCATACTTTGCAGAGAAGCTGCTTGACTTCGATCTGGCCTCCAACAATGGCGGATGGCAATGGGCTGTTGGCAGTGGATGCGATGCGGCCCCCTATTTCAGGATATTCAATCCTTATCTACAGACACAAAAATTTGACCCGGAACTGAAATATATACGCAAATGGGTACCAGAGTTTGAGGATTTCACTAAGTATCCTCAGCCGGTTGTAGACCATGATTTTGCCCGTAAACGTTGCCTGGAGGTATATAGTGCTGCGCTCAAAGACAAGATGAAAGGACTATCCTAAAGTGACAAATAATAGGGCCGGCATTTAACCGGCCCTGTATAACAGGTAGCACCATCAAATTGATGCTGAGAATATATTAAAGTGTACCCCTGCGTGCCTGTTCTGCTTCTATCGATTCGAACAATGCTTTGAAGTTGCCCTTACCGAAAGACTTTGCTCCCTTGCGTTGGATGATTTCAAAGAACAGGGTTGGCCTGTCTTCCACCGGCTTGGTAAATATCTGCAGCAAGTAGCCTTCTTCGTCACGGTCTACCATAATACCTAATCTTTTCAGGTTCTCGAGGTCTTCCGCTATTTCACCTACCCTATCAGGCACAGTATCGTAGTAGGAACCCGGCACATGCAAAAACTCCACACCACGCTTACGCATTTCTGAGACTGTAAATACGATATCATCAGTAGCCACAGCTATGTGCTGGCAACCCGGGCCTTCGTAAAAATCCAGGTATTCTTCTATCTGCGACTTCTTCAACCCTTGCGCTGGTTCATTGATTGGAAATTTAATCCTGCCATTACCGTTGGTCATTACTTTACTCATCAACGCTGTGTATTGCGTAGAAATATCTTTATCGTCGAAAGTGACGAGGTTTGCAAAACCCATCACGTTTG
>JACFNS010000245.1 GCA_019454705.1 Taibaiella sp.
CAATCCCACCAAAAGTACACTAAGCTATATCTACATCTGTCAGAAATGTGCTTATTCTGAAGAAAAGCTATACCCTAAAGCTAAAACAGCAGAAAACCCCATGTATTGTGACTATTGCAATCCATAAAACAGGATAAATGATTAAAACAGTAATTGGAACCGACATTGACTACGCAGCTGAATTACTATGTAATGGAGAAGTTGTTGCGATTCCAACAGAAACGGTTTACGGGCTTGCCGCTAATGCACTGAACCCGGATAGTGTACAGAAAATTTACAACCTTAAAAACCGCCCTGCCGACAATCCGCTGATTGTACATGTGGCAGACATAGAGCAGGTGTATAAGTACACATACGACATACCCGAACAAGCTCTTAAACTTTTGGAAAAGTTCAGTCCGGGGCCGCTTACAGTATTGCTAAATAAAAAGGATATAATTCCCGGTACTGTTACAGCATGGCAAGACACAGTAGCTATCAGGATACCCAAACATACATTGACTCAAGTACTATTGGATATAACGGGGTTGCCGCTGGCCGCGCCCAGCGCAAACCCTTTTACATATATCAGCCCTACTACGTCAATGCACGTTTTCAAAATGTTTGATGGTAAAATCAGGTATATACTTGAAGGAGGTGCGTGTGACGCAGGTATTGAATCAACAATAATCGGATTTCCGAATAATAATCCCACTCTTTACAGGGCAGGAGCAATTGATATAGCAGATATAGAAAAAACAATCGGTGTGAAATTAAACATGCCTGATAAAGTAACACGAACACCAGGTATGCACAAAAAGCATTATTCCCCTTTCACACCTGTATTAACAGTAGATGACATTGATTTTGAAATAAAAAGAAATTCTGGACTGAATATCGGAGTTGTTACATACAATGCATACACTGATGAACTTCCCATAGATAACCAGGTAATGTTAGGCACAACAGATGATATGACAGTAGCTATGAACAAGCTATATGCCACCCTGCATGATATGGACTCAAAAAGATATGACTTAATTATTGCTAAAAGGTTTCCTGCAAATGGGTTAGGTGTAGCTATCAACGACAGGTTGGACCGTGCGTCAAAGCAATAATAAAAGAAGTTCCCGCCATAGGCAAGGAACTTCAGTTGTGTTGCAAAACAGGCTTGCGCCCTTTGCAACCTCGAGGTTTGGCACCGAGTGCAAAGGTCTGCTATTGCACCGGATAATCAGTTATCCTGTTACCACTACCAGGTCATTAGTATTCACCAATGTACCCTCAGCCAGTTCAATATCTGCTATTGTACAATCGTGATTCGCAGTAATAACAGTTTCCATCTTCATGGCTTCTATAACAAACAGGGGCTGGTTTTTTTTAACCTGCTCACCTTTCTTTACCTGTACTTTCGATAACATTCCCTGTAGAGGAGCACCTATGTGATTGGCATTGTCTTTGTCAATCTTACGGTTTTCTTTCTGCTCTACTTTTGCTGACTTGTCCGGCACTTCTATATTACGTGTCTGCCCGTTCAGCTTGAAAAATACGGTACGCTTTCCCTGCTCATTGACTTCACTGATGCTCAGCAGGCGTATCAACAGTGTTTTACCCCTGGCTATTTCAATTGTTGCATCCTGCCCCATTTTTAGTCCGTACAGGAATAGTGGTGTAGGTATTACCGATACATCGCCGTACTCCCTATAAAATTTCAGGTAGGTCTCATATACCTTAGGGTACAGCTTATACGAGAGGAAATCGCAGATACCCAGGTCATCGCCAAAATGCTCTTTGAACGCTGCCAACTCCTGGTCAAAGTCAACCGGGTTCAGGTGCTTGTTAGGCCGGTCTATAAAAGGCACTTTATCTTTCAGTATTATTTTCTGTAGGTCTTTGGGCAGTCCACCTTCGGGCTGGCCGAGCACCCCCATAAAGAATTCCTGCACGCTTTCAGGAAAGGAAATGCCCTCGCCTTTCTGCATCACGTCTTCCCGGCTCAGGCCATTGGCTACCATAAACTGCGCCATATCCCCCACCACTTTAGAACTGGGGGTTACCTTCACTATATCGCCAAACATATCGTTGACGGTAGCGTACATTTTTTTAATGTCCTCAAATTTTTCCTCCAGCCCCAAAGCTTTAGCCTGCGGGCGCAGGTTAGAATATTGCCCACCCGGTATTTCGTGACGAAACACTTCGGCTGCACTGGCTTTCAGTCCGCTTTCGTAAGGATAATATATTTCGCGTACAGCCTCCCAGTAGTTAGAGAACTCGTTCAGCGAATCTATATCGTAATGATTTTCCCTTTCGTGGAATTTCATCATCTCCACCACTGCGTTGAAGTTGGGCTGCGAGGTAAGACCAGAAACCGCACCAAGGGCTACATCCACCACATCTACCCCCGCCTCTATGGCTTTCAGGTAGCTGGCCGGTTGCAGCGATGATGTATCGTGCGTATGCAGATGTATAGGTATGTTTACAGTTGCTTTCAGCCCCGCAACCAGTTCGGCAGCAGCGTAGGGTTTCAGCAAGCCACTCATGTCTTTTATGGCCAGTATATGCGCACCTGCGTTTTCCAGGTCTTTGGCCAGCCGCAGGTAATAGTCCAGGTTGTACTTGGTGCGCTTAGGGTCCAGGATATCACCCGTATAACAAAGCGCGGCTTCCGCAATACCTTGTGTGCGGTTGCGCACCATTTCAATACAAGGAGCTATGTTTTCCATCCAGTTCAGCGAGTCGAATATGCGGAAGATGTCCACTCCTTTTTCCCAGCTTTGTTCAACGAATTTCTCAATCAGGTTGTCAGGGTATGCAGTGTACCCTACCCCGTTGGCACCGCGAATCAGCATTTGCAGCAATATATTAGGCACCGCCTCGCGTATCTGCTCCAGCCTTTTCCATGGGTCTTCGTTCAGGAAACGCATGGCAACGTCAAATGTAGCCCCACCCCATACCTCCATGCTGAATGTTTGCGGGTGGAGTTTGGCAAACTGTTTAGACACTTTCAGCATATCAATAGTACGCATCCGCGTGGCCAGTAGTGACTGGTGAGCATCGCGCAGGGTTGTGTCTGTATAATGTATTTTCTTTTCTGCCTTCAGCCATTCACAAAACTTATCGGCCCCCATTTCTGTCAGCATATCCTTAGTTCCTTTAGGATACGACATGTCAACAGGAGCCATCGGTATTTCCGGCTTGCGGAACTCACGGCCGTCATGCTTCACTTTTACATCAGGGTTGCCATTTACAGTCACATCTGCCAGGTAGCGCAGTATCTTGGTACCTCTGTCTTGCCGGGCTGTAAACCTGAACAGTTCAGGATGTTCCTGTATAAAACCTACTGTTGTTTGCCCGCTGCGGAAGCCCTCGTGTGTTATTACATTCTCCAGGAAAGGGATATTGTTCTTCACACCCCTTACACGAAACTCGCGCAAGGCACGGTGCATCTTCATAGACGCATCGTGCAGGTTGGCACCCCATGTGCTCACCTTTACCAGCATGGAATCAAAAAACGGGCTTATTTTCATACCAGGATAAGTACTACCCTCATCCAGCCTTACGCCAAAGCCTGCTGCGTTGCGATAGGTAACCAACGTACCATAATCCGGCTTAAAATCGTTAGCCGGGTCTTCTGTAGTAATACGGCATTGTATGGCTACACCATCTACGCTTACATCTTCCTGGCTGCCTATACCTACTTCTTTGTCAGTGAGCTTATACCCTGCAGCTACAAACAGTTGGGTCTTCACCAGGTCAATACCGGTCACCATTTCAGTAACGGTGTGCTCTACCTGTATCCGTGGGTTTACTTCTATGAAGTATATATTTTCTGCTGCATCTACCAGGAACTCAACCGTGCCCAGGTTGTTGTAATTAACCGCACGGGCAATGCTTGTCGCGTAGTGATATAGCTTGTCCTTAGTTGATTGCTGCAAGGTAACCGCAGGGGCTACTTCAATTACCTTCTGAAAACGTCGCTGTACAGAGCAATCCCGCTCAAACAGGTGAATGATATTACCGTGATTGTCAGCAGCTACCTGTACCTCTATATGCTTGGGGTTTTCTACAAATTTCTCCAGGAAAACCGTATCGTCGCCAAAGGCATTTTTGGCCTCGCTACGTGCTTCGGGGAAGGACTTTTTCAGGTCTTCGTCGGTACGTACTACCCTCATACCCCTGCCACCACCACCTGCAGCTGCTTTCAGCATTAGGGGGTAGCCTATACGGTTAGCTTCTTTTAGCGCTATTTCTATATTGGTGAGTGGTTCAGCATTGCTTTCAATAATTGGGATGCCAGCCTTTTTAGCCACATCTTTGGCTGTCACCTTATCACCCAGCGCAGCCATGGCTTCGGGCTTGGGGCCCACGAATAGGATGTTATTCTCGGCGCACTTGCGTGCAAATATGGCATTCTCAGAAAGAAACCCGTACCCCGGGTGTATAGCATCAGCACCGCACTCGCGTGCGATAGTTATTATGGCATCTATGTCCAGGTAAGGTTTCAGAGGGTCGTTGTCAGCACCCACCTGGTAGGCCTCATCAGCCTTGTAGCGGTGCAGGGAGTACCTGTCTTCATAAGTGTATATCGCCACTGTCCTGATATCCAGTTCGGACGCGGCACGGGCAATACGTATGGCTATTTCGCCCCTGTTGGCTATTAATACCTTTTTTATATTC
>JACFNS010000246.1 GCA_019454705.1 Taibaiella sp.
ACATCGTAGCTACTGGGTAATGTAAAAATGCCCGTACCGCTGGGGATGATCTCGCCCCCCGCCATGTGTATTTCTGCATTAGGGGCTATATTGATGGTGTGGCCGCCTGTATTTGATAAACTACCATAAAGATGAAGGCGTTCTGAAATTAGTAAGCTCCCGCTGCCTGTAGCAGAGAAAATGAGGCAACGAAGTTTTTTTACATTGCATTGTCCGTTGATATCTGCATTCGTTACATTCACCAGTGCCATGCTGTCTATATCCAATGTGCCGGATACACTCAACTTTGAGGAGCCATTGAAATTTATATACTCGCTGCCTGCCGAGCGTAGCATGCCACGAATATCCAATTGTGCAGCGGCATGAGAGAATGTAATATCCTGGTCGAGTAATACATTATGGCCGTTGTCAATTAGGATAGTGTCACCCAGGCTAAAATTTACCGGGGGTATGAGGCCTCCCAGCCATGTACCTGTACTTGAAAAATTGCCGGAAGTAACCGAAATATATTTTAATGCCAGAGCATTGTAGTGCCCTAAGAATATTTGTGAAATTAGCAGTGAAGAGCAGAATAATAATCGTTTCATAATAATGTTGTTTTAAAAAAATTATTGCTTAAGCAGTTTACCTGTGAGATAGGTAGTGCCTTTCTTGTTGGTAATATAATATAAGTAATTGCCGGGGGGTAGATTTTTCATAGGAATGTCAGTTTTGTTTTTACCTGTATAATATGGTAGCACGCCTGTGTCATAAATATTTCTTCCATTTACATCAGCCAGGCGTATCCGCAATTGCTCACCGTTTTTCAGGTCTATGTCTATATGCAGGTCTTTGTCTACCGGATTGGGGTAAACATACACTTCTGCATCAAACAAAATGTTACGAATACCTACTCGCTCGTGGTTGTATGCAAAAAGATCTATTCCACTATTGTTGCAATTATTAGCTGCAAAATAGAGCTCTTTGCCAATGGACGTAAGTTCTGAGGGCAGGCTGCTATTAGCACCCGGGCACAAATCTCCAATAATAGACGGTTGGTTGGTGCCATCGTAAGCATATAGTTCAAAACCATTAGTGCCATCGTTTGCCGTAAAGAACAAACGATTGTCATATACCACAAACTCCCTCGGGCTGGCATCACCATTTGGGTTTATCTTATGTACCAGTGCTACAGCTCCACCAGAGGGGTCATACGCCCAAAGATGCCCTTGCCCGCTGGTATCTCTGCCGTTGAAGTATATTTTGCCTTTATATAGAGCAAATGCATTCTTGCGTACTGGGCTTAGGCTACTCAAACCATTTGCACTGATATCGGTAAGGCGTATAGCCGGGTTGGTGCCATCATAAACATATAGCTCCCTGCCATAAAGAAAGGAAGTAGCGCTGAAGTATAATTTACCGCTTATTACAGTAAGGTTTGCGGGGTTAGATGAAGCCGCTCCGCTGTCTATATCAACTTCAAGGGACGTAGTGTTAGTCAGCGGATTATACGACCATAATTCTGAACCATACACAGGAGTGTTGCAGACAAAATACACTTTTCCGGCAAATGCAATTACTTGCCCGGTAACACTATGGTCGGCTCCGTTATTGATATCTGTAAGCCTTGTTGGGGAGTTAGTGCCGTCGTATACCCATAATTCTCTGCCTTCAGCAGCTGTAGTGGCAGTGTAGTAAAGTTTATTAGCATAAACAGTATAATTGTCCGGCGAAGAGCTATCAGCTGTAAAATTTGGGTCAAACACTATGCTGGGGGCATTAGTACCATCATACATATACATTTCCTGCCCGGAGAATCCGTTGTCGGAGGTGAAGTAATACTTACCATTCATGAAAGCTGAAGGTTGCATATAATCATTGGCGACGGAGGGGCTTGCGCCAGGCTTCATATCCTTAATAAGTGCAGGTATTGCCGAGCCGGAAACGATATAGGGCTCTCTACCCGTAGTGCCATCAGTAGCAAAAAAGTAAAGCTTGCCATCGTATTCATTCAGGTAAACAGGATGAGAACTTCCAAGGCCCGGTGCAACATCAAAATCCTTAAAGCCGGGTGGCAACTGGGCTGATGCGATAACGCAATTTGCCAGGAGATATGTAAGTAGTAAAAATTTCATTATATATTTTTCTGCTGTATAAAGTGGTTTATAAAGATAGGTAAATGAGTAGAAATGCCCTCCGCAACATGAATGTTGCCAAGAATATTAATATTTCGTGTTATGCGAAGCTGCGAAAACTAACAACTTGTTAACAAGTCATTAACAACTCCAGCGTTCGATACTTTGTAGTTTAACATGAGTAATCATATATATGTTACAATACGAGAGATTTCAGGAGACAGTATTAAAAGAAGTGGGAGAAGGAGCTGTGGAGTGGAAACATATACTACCGGCTGTGCCGGTAGCCCATCGTTTACGTTTTTTGTACACTTTGCGAAAAGGGTTCAGTATACCTGCCGTGTTTGATATGGTAATGCTGAGTCAGACCCTTGCAGACAAAGATTATGACCTTTTTGTACAGCAGGCTATAGCTACCAGGCTGGCAGGTAATGAACGAGAAGGTGGTAAGGTAGAAAAATTCAGTATTAACGATTAAGGGTTATCTGAATATGTCACATTCTATGCGTACATTGTTGTTGGAAACCAGTTCATCTGATTTGCACAACTGGCGGGCTTCTTTTTTAGAATATCCCCTATACTCCTTTATAAGCGTGGTATCAAATGTACCTGATACCTTGCAATAGCACATATGTGACCTCTTGCAGGCAGCAAGGCTAATAAATAATAGTAATAAACTGAATACAACTCCCTTATTCATGCGCATGAGTTAATTTTGAGCAGGTATTATGCGGTATAAAAATACATATTCGTTTCAACAATTTATGTTAATGAGGGGTTATTAGCTGGCTAAATTCCATTTTGTTATCCGTTCGTTAATAGATAGTTATACAGATGTTATTGCAAAGCCATAATAAAATGAAGAATACATGGGAGATGTTAATTGCATCATTATTTTATCACCCGGTAAAAAATGAGGATGACCCGGGCAATAGCCAAGAAACCCTGTCAGGCAAGCTATGAACACACAAGATAAAATAGTGCTGATTGCTGAAAAAGATACAGGCATCGCCAATATGATAAGGGCCATATTAGGTATAGTTAATGTGCCCGTAGTTCATGCACAGCAGGGTACAGATGCGCTTAAGGCAATAAAACAATATAATACAGGGTTGATTATCAGCGAAAAAGAACTGCCGGATATGACAGGATATGAGTTGTTGTATGAAGCACGGAATAATATATCTACCAGCCAGGTACCATTCATTATGCTGATAGATGAGCAGGATAAGACATACGAAAAGCTGGATAAAACCCAACAGGCCGACCGGTATATCACCAAGCCATTTACAGCGCGCAAAGTGTTGGACGTGGTAAAAGAATTTATAGTATATAAAGGGTTATAGATTCCCTGTTTTATTAGTTGTAAAAATATTTATCACGCGGCTAAACTTTTTTCCTGCTGAGTAGTTATATAATCAGTGCTTTAGCAATAGGGGCATATAGCTAAAAAGCAGAGTAGTGTATAGTGAGTGTGTAAAGGGCGGTTCGTTGTCAAGCGAACCGCCCTGATTTTTTTAGCGTTTGATAATTTGTCCGCCAGATAGCTGCCCGGCATTCTTATCAAAAATGCTATAGAAGTATGTGCCTGCCGGCATATTGGCCAACGGCAGGCTTATTGTATGCTTGCCTTGTGAATAAAGCTTTGAATCCAAAGTGTGTACTATCCGGCCATTAATGTCCGATACTCTTATTAAAAGGTTTTGCGCTTCATTCAGTTCCATGTCCAGGTAAGCGTCTTGGGATGAAGGGTTGGGGTAGATAGTTATATTGTAAAGTTGGTCTTGAGCTGTTTTCATAACTCCGGATGGGAATGTCGGCACTATGAGTGCAGAGTCATTGTACCTATATAATTCTATTTGCCATACTGAACTGAGGCCTGCGAAATACAAATCATTTTTGAAAATAGTCAGATGATGAGGTTCGCTACTTGCCTTGCCCTGCATCACATCCGCTGCGAGATATGGTGGGTTTATGCCATCATAAACATATAATTCTGTACCGTGAACAGTATCTGCACAACTAAAGAAAAGCTTACCATGATATTCTGCGAAATGTGAGGGGTAGTAAGAGGCCTGTGTCCAGGGATTATTAATAGAGCTAACGCTTTTGGATAATGGGTCATACTGGTATAGAATCACCCTGTCTATGCTGTCATAACCGGCGAAGAATATTTTTCCTTTGAATGCATACATGATATTGTGCCCACCGTAAACTCCTGATTCGCTGCCGACTCTTAAGTCGGTTAGCTGTTCCAGAGTAGTTCCATTATCACGGTATAATTCATTGCCATGTTGAGGCGTATGCATTATGAAATACATGTAACCGCCTAGAGATATCATGTTATGGTGGTAGTCATTTTGTGACCTGTAAAGACCTGTAGCCACAGTTCTCACTGTCCTGTTGGTAATATTGATACAAAAAACATCAACAAGTTGACTGGATTGGCCTGTATATCCAAAATAGTAAATCCTGTCTGATGCATGTTTTATTTCTTTTGACCAATGCATACTAAATTTATGTACAGTGTCGAATATGGGC
>JACFNS010000247.1:0-863 GCA_019454705.1 Taibaiella sp.
ATCACCATCCTCCCCGATGATATACTGGCTATAACTGTGAGCAGCATCAGCAGTATAACAGCAGTTGCCGGCGCTACAGACCCCGTGAAGATATTCAACGATGGTGGTACTGTGTATAGCACTACGGCATCAATAGGCGCAAGCGGTGGAGGGGCAGGCGCTAACAAAGGTTACCTGGTAGATGCCAACGGCTTTATTGATTACCCTGTATTGGGCAAAGTAAAAGTATCTGGTATGACACTGAGGCAGGTGAAAGATATGCTGGCCAAAAGGCTGGAAGACTTTGTAAAAGAGCCTGTGGTAGAAGCGAGGATACTGAACTACAGGATAACCGTGTTGGGAGAGGTGGGAACACCCGGCTCGATAGTAGCATCGAACCACAAACTGAGTGTAGTGGATGCGATAGCACTTGCGGGCGATATGCCCATTACAGGCAGGAAAGACAACGTACTGATTATACGGGAAACTGAAGGCAGAAGAGAATATGCGAGGCTGAACCTGAATAGCAGGAACGTGTTCAGCAGCCCGTATTATTACCTGAAACAAAACGACATCATATACGTGGAACCGGCAAGGGTACGCCGCCAGGAGAGCAACGACTTCTTGCGCTTCTACCTGCCAACGTTTACATCGCTGCTATCAACAGCGATCGCGATATATGGTGTGTCACAAATTGTAAAGTAAGAGCGGCATTTGCCACTGAGAATGGACCAAAGTCAACAGCAAATACAAGCCAGGCTGCTTAACCAGCTCAACTCGACATTCGATTTCAAGCGATTGTTCGGGGCGCTGATTACTAACTGGTATTGGTTTGTACTTACCTTGTCCATCACCCTTACAGCCGGTTACCTGTACCTGCGTTA
>JACFNS010000247.1:873-4640 GCA_019454705.1 Taibaiella sp.
GCTGATGCAGGAGGACAAAGAAAATCCCGCACAAAGCCTGCTAAGCCGTATTGACCCCGAAAATGACAAATCACGCATCAACCTGTTTAACGAAAAAGTCATACTGCAATCGCAGGACATGATTTTGAAAGTAGTTGACTCCCTGGACATCAATATCCGCTATTGGGCAATAGGACGTGTGAAGGAAACGGAGTTGTATAAAGAATGCCCTATAAGGATAGTGTTTGATGAAGAAGGCTTCCAGGCCAACAGGAGGCAGATTACTATCAGGCAAATAGTAGAAGGCCAGTTTGAACTGATAGAAGGTGAAAGGTCTGAACGTGTATTGTATGGAACATGGATAAAACGTGATTGGGGACGCTTTAAGATACTATATGTTGAAGGCCCGGACGTAAACAGGGGCTTTCTTGAATCTACAGACTTCATCGTACAGATTGAACATCCTGATATGGCCACAGGCCGCATTGGCGGGCGCTTTGGCGTAGAACTGCAGGATGGCCGCACCAGCCTGCTGGATCTTAACTACGTAGATAACATACGAGAACGTGGCGTGGATTTCATGAACACGCTGATATACTTCTACCAGAAAAATGAGCTGGAAAATATCAACTACGCAGCTGAAAAAACACGAGAGTTCATACAAGACAGAACAGCCAGTATAGGTGACAACCTGAAGGAACTGGACTCGATGACAGTAGGCATACAAAAAAGCAACGACGTAGTGGACGTAAAGGCTGAGACTACAGACCTGATGGCCCAGAAAACGGAGTCGGACAGGGCGATAGATGACCTTGCATCCAAAAAACAAATTATAGAGACCCTGAAAGGCAACCTGGAAATACAGTATAACGATGACTACCAGGTGATAGCCGGCATAGACGTAACAGACCAGAACCTGAGCGGATTTGTACAGGAGTACAACATGGCTGTGCGTGAACGTGAAAGCCTGGCACGCAACTGGGGCAAAGCCCACCCTCAACTGCTGGATAAGGAAAGTGAAATAGCTGCCATCAGGAAACGCATAATAGACGCAGCAGACAAAGTGCTGAAAAATGTAAACAGGGAACTGGCCAAAGTGCGTGAAAATGAGCGCGAGATATCTGAAAGAATACGCATGGCGCCCGAAATAGAGCAGGAAATAAAAGACGTAAACAGGAATTACCCTGTATTGCAAAGCATCTACCTGCTGCTGTACCAGAAACTGGTGGAGAATGAGATTTCAGTGTACGCTGCTACCAACAAATCGAAAGTGGTAGTGGTACCTTATGCATCAGGAACACCCATCAGCCCAGTGCCAAACCGTATATACATGATGATGTTCCTGCTGGGTGTGTTGGTGCCGGGCTCCATCATAGTGCTGCGCGAGGTGATGAACAACAAAGTCATCAATGAAAATGATATTGAATCACAAACTTCTATACCGCTGATTGGTTCGATAGGCCGTGCAGACAATGCTAATACGAGCGGTGCTACCATAGTAGTGGGCCCGCATGTACGCACCGGCATAGCCGAACAGTTCAGGCTGATACGCGCTAACCTGGAGTTCATGTCTGCCAATAAGAGTAACCGCATCTATATGGTGACATCGAGCACCAGTGGCGAGGGTAAATCCTTTATATCCATCAACATGGGTATCACCATGACGCTGGCTAAGAAACGTGTCATCGTAATGGAATTTGACCTGCGCAAACCCAAAATAGCCCAATACCTGGGCTTGCCTAACGATGGCGGTATCAGCGGCTACCTCGCAGGTATGTGCGGACTGGAAAATGTTATCAAAGCATCGGGCATACACGAAAACCTGTATATAGCTAACTGCGGCCCGATACCACCAAACCCCGGCGAGTTATTAGTATCTGATAAAACACGACAGCTGTTTGAAGAACTGCAGGAGATGTTTGACGTTATCATCATAGATACGGCTCCGATCGGTATGGTGTCAGATGCATTGATACTGTCGCAATACGCCAGTACCAACCTGTTCATTATCAGGCAGTCGTACACGGTGAAGGACCAGGTACGTATGTTCGACGTGTTGCACAAAGACGGCAAAATCCAGAATCCTGCCATCATCTTCAATGGGGTAGAGTTCCTGAGGAAGTACGGATATGGATATGGCGGCACATCGGGCTATGGTTATGGCTACGTGTATGGCTACCAGGCCAGCGGTTATGGCTATTACGACGACAGCAGCAGCAAAAAGAGAAAGAAGAAGAAAGGGCTGATAAAAAGGTTCTTTACCAAATAAGAGAGAAAGTCTTCTGAGAGGTTATTTGCATGTTAACAACAGGCTGATTCTTAGCTGTTGTATAACTATTGGAATATCATTGCAGAAGAAAAAATAGTTACATATAGGCGATGAAACTGAAAAAAAGATATGCGCTCTCGTACGTTGCGAAGCTGTATAATATATTCAACAAAAAACAGAAGAAAACCTTCAATTGGTTAGTCTTCTGGACATTTATCAGTTCCATTACCGACCTGTTGGGCCTCTCACTCATCATACCCGTAGTAGGGCTGGTAATGTCGGAGACATTTTACACTACCGTTATTACGAATTATCCTGTATTGGCCGGCTTTACTAAAAATGAGCTGCTGATATATACGGTTGCCGCCTTCTTCCTGCTGATAGTAGCCAAAAACGCCTTTGGCCTGCTCATCAACTGGCTACAGGTAAACTTTGTACGCAAGCTGTACGTCAGCTCGTCGATGAATGTACTGGACAAAGTATATAACCGCTCGATGCTGGATATGCAGAAAGAAACATCGAACGAGCTGGTGAGCAAACTGACTTATTACCAATCGGCACTGTGCAGTAGTGCGGCCATCTCCAGTCTTATACTTATCAACGAGGCGATTGTATTTTTCCTGACGGGCTTGATTATCTGCCTGTACAACTGGCAACTGTTCTTTTTGCTGGTAGGCGTGCTGATACCCACTATGGGTGCATTCTATGCTAAGGTAAAAAACATGATACGCGTAGCGGGTGAGGAGAAGAGCAAAAACAGCATCAAGCTATACGCCTACGCGCAGGAAATGATATTTGGCTATACGGATATAAAAATTGCAGGTACGGAAGACAGGTTCAAAAACAGGTTCTACAATTTCGCTAAGAAGTACAGCCACAACCAGGCGCAGATAGATTTCATGATGTTTATACCCACCCGTATCATCGAGATAGCGATATTCCTGTGTATCATCTTGATATTGGTGTATGGTGTGTTTGTATTAAAAGATACGGAAAAAATCATCACTACAGTCAGCCTGTTTTCGGTGGTGGCTTACCGCAGCATACCTTCTATCAACCGTTTTGTGATTTCGATGAACAACCTGACATCTACAGGTTTCATATTCAAAGATGTAGACTTCTCGCCAACTGAAGAAGAAGACAAAGTGAAAAAAGCCCCCGGTGCTATGACCTTCAATGAGGGTATACATTTTAACCATGTAGGCTATAAATACCCCGGCACGAATATAGAAATACTGAAAGATTGCAACCTGGAAATAAAACGAGGCCAGGCAATAGGTATCATCGGCCGTTCAGGTGCGGGTAAATCTACCCTGGTAAATAACATACTCGGTTTTCTGTACCCTACCAGCGGCAGCATACATATTGACGATGCGGAGCTGACAAAAGATAATATTCATAAGTGGTGGGAGATACTGGGCTATGTGAGGCAGGAAGTATTTATCATGAATACCACCTTTATGGAGAACATAGCCATAGGCATACCCAAAGAGGAAATAGATATGGCGAGGTTGCAGCG
>JACFNS010000248.1 GCA_019454705.1 Taibaiella sp.
CGAACGTACCGCACTGACGCCGAACTGGCGTAGTCCTATTGCAAAGACAGGCGTGGATAATACCAACTGCACCCAGGGATTGTGCAGCACATGCCAACTGCTGAACATGTGCATTAGCAGCGGGAAGGTGAATATGGCGGAGATGATTAAGTAGGCTGTTGTATAGTCTTTACCTTTGGCAGCAAGTACAGGTTCATCGTTTTCAGCCTCTCGCACTACTTTATAACCCAGGCCGTCAATGGCATCATATACCTTATTGACGTCGGTTTCTTCTACTACTGTAAAGCTCACTTCACCTGAGGCAGCATTGGCAGATATATTGGTCGCGCCCTTTTTTTCCAGCAATTTGGAAATAGTGAGGGCGCAGTTGCCGCAGGTCATGCCCTCTATATTTGTGGAATATGTTTTTTCCATTTTTTGTGACAGGCTATATCTTTGCCCACTGATGGAACAAGAGCCTGTATTACAAATTTCCTATTCTTTATCGAATATCCGAAATGCAGCGGATAAGTTGTGGCAATACGCGCATCAGTACAGGGTATGGGCGCTGAGCGGCCAAATGGGTGCCGGCAAGACCACACTGGTACACGCCCTGTGCGATAACCTGGGTGTCACAGACGCTGTAAGCAGCCCTACATTCGCGCTGATTAACCAATACAATTTTGATAACAACGGAACAGATACTACCATCTATCATATGGATTGGTACAGGCTGAAGGGCGAAGAAGAAGCCGTGCATGCAGGTATGGAAGACTGCCTGCTGGACAAAAACAGCTATGCCATAGTAGAGTGGCCGGAACAGGCGCCGGGGTTGTTACCAAGGCCGCACCTCCATATGTATATTGAAATAACAGGCCCCGAAGAGCGATTGTTGAAAGTTTTGTTAATTAATAAATAAATATTCCTGCGAACAACATGGTGCAGCATTTAGTTGTACTACAATAACCCTATTCTTTTTATATTGTCTTATGCAATTGTGGGATGCATCATTAAAGGGTATTTTCCTGGGTTTGTTCCTCGCCATATCGGTGGGGCCTACATTGTTTGCTATACTTAAGTACAGCCTGAACCATAGCTACAAAGCAGGTATCGCCTTTATACTAGGCGTGTCAATAAGTGATATCTTATATGTAGTAGTGGCCAACCTGGCGGCGTCCTGGCTGGAAATACTGCACGACTATTCGCGGCAGATAGCCTACGGCGGTGCCGGCATTCTAATATTGGTGGGCCTGATAGGGCTGATCAGCAAATACCGCCCCGTACGCCCGGGCAGCACTAAAATCAACATCAGTAATACTGACTATTTCAAGATATGGAGCAGCGGGTTTTTGATTAATACCATCAACCCCGCAGTCATCATCATATGGCTGGGTACTGTATCAGCTACAGCCAATACCAGCGCATGGTACAGGGTGGTCATGTTCACCGTATGCCTCAGCATTGTATTGGGGATAGATATATGTAAAGTGTTCCTGGCGGATGCCATCAGGCGGAAGTTAACCCTGAGGCGGATTATGTACCTGCAAAAGACCTCGTCGGGCATAATCCTGTTTTTCGGTATCGCGCTGTTTGTCAGCACCTGGTTCAACCTGCATATAGAAGAGGGCAAAATACAATCGGCACATTATCAAAAACAATCCTGTGTACCCGTTGAAACTTCTGAAACCTTAGTATCTTTGCACCCTCATGTCTGATGCGATACGTCACGAATGCGGGTTGGCATACATCCGCCTGCTGAAACCACTGGCATTTTACCACCGCAAATACGGAACGGCATTCTACGGCCTGAACAAATTGTACCTGTTGATGGAGAAACAACACAACAGGGGACAGGATGGCGCCGGTATAGCCACCGTGAAGCTGAATATAGAAGCGGGCCACCAGTTTATGCACCGCCTGCGCCTGAATGGCCCCAATGCCATCAAAAGGGTGTTTGAAGAAGTGCAGCAGGAAACCGCCGAGCTGGAAAAAATGTTCCCGGAGATACGTAAGTACCCCGGCCTGCTGAAAGGCTATATGCGCTTTATGGGTGAAGTGATGATGGGGCACCTGCGTTATGGTACACAGGGCAGGAATAATGTAGAATTCTGCCACCCCTTTATCAAACCAGACATTAACCCCACCCGCAACCTGGTGATGGCGGGTAATTTCAACCTGGTAAATACAGACGAACTATTTAAAATGCTGGATGAGCACCCCAGCCAGACTATACGCGAAAGCGACCTGGGGGCTATGATAGATACTGTGCAGCACTATATAAAACTGGCTGACGAGGCCAACCCCGAGCAACTGGACCTGGAAGGAGCGCTGAAAAAAGCTGCGGCACATTTTGACGGAGGCTTTGTATGCGGCGGGCTGGTAGGCAATGGCGATAGTTTTGTATTGCGCGATGCCAATGGCATACGCCCTGCATATTATTACAAAGATGATGAAATAGTGGTCGTAGCTTCTGAACGCCCGGCTATTATGACCGCCTTCCATGTGCCGATAGAAGAAGTAAAAGAACTGACGCCTGGTTGCGCAGTTATTACCACTGCTGATGGTACATTTAAGGAGGTGAGGATACTGCCCGAAAAAGAGAAGACTGCTTGTAGTTTTGAACGCATATACTTCAGCCGGGGCAGTGATAGCGATATATACCGCGAGCGGATGCAACTGGGCCGCAACCTGGCACAGACCGTGCTGAAATCTATAGACAACAACCTGAAACATACCATAGTTTCTTTTATACCCAATACAGCAGAGACAGCTTTTTACGGACTGATAAAAGGGCTTGAGGATTACCTGAACGAGATAAAGTTGAATAAGATACGCACACGTGGCAAAGAGATGACCGATGATGAAATGCTGGAGCTCATCGGGCGCAGGGTGCGGATAGAAAAGATAGCCATCAAAGACGTGAAGATGCGGACCTTCATAACCGAAGATACCGCCCGCGACGAGATGGTACAGCACGTGTACGACATCACCTACGGAACAGTGGAAGCGGATGTAGATACGCTGGTGGTGATTGACGACTCGATAGTGCGGGGTACTACGCTAAAAGAAAGTATCATCAAGATGCTGGACAGGCTGAAGCCGAAGCGTATTATCATCGTATCATCGGCACCGCAGATACGCTACCCCGACTGCTATGGTATAGATATGAGCAGGATGGGCGACTTTATTGCCTTCCGTGCAACGGTAGAACTGCTGAAAGACAGGAAGATGGAACACCTGCTGACCGAAGTATATGAGCAGTGCGTACTGGCGGATAAAGACGGTACACTGGACGATAAAAACTACGTACAGGCTGTATATGAACCATTTACGCCTGAAGAGATAAGCAAGAAGATAGCTGATATGCTGAGGCCGGAAGATGTGAACGCTGATGTAGATATCATCTACCAGTCCATAGAGGGGTTGAAAGACGCCTGCCCTGACAATAGCGGCGATTGGTACTTCACCGGCAATTACCCCACCAGGGGTGGTAACAGGGTGGCTAACAAGGCTTTTATGAATTACATTAACCGCAAAGCGGGAAGGGGATACTGACGCTGATGAATTTTCTTTGCGTTTTTTAACGATAATTCGTAACTTTACTATATAAGGTGCTCAAGAAATATATCTTAAGCACCTTTTTTCATCCAGGAAATTGCGGGGGACGGAATATGTCGCGGTAGTAATTTCTCAAAAACAGAACAGATACTCATTACAGCACAGCCGATAGGTTGTGTTACGATATTATTATTGAACGCAAAAATATATTTGACAGAAGTAAAATGATTAGCATCAGAAACAAAGAGCAGGAAGAGTGCCTGCTTTTGGTAGTGGATATGAACGGACGTGTGTGGGCTGAAACCTATATGCAACCCAACGACAAACTTACGTTAGACATCAAGGAAATGTTTTCAGGTATATACAACCTGGTTTTTAAAACGGCTACTACCAGCCACGTACAGCAGATAGTAAAATACTGATTGCCTTACATTATTTAATAAAGTAAACAGGGCTATATAGCCCTGTTTACTCCTATTACATATCTCAGCCCGAAGTAATCGGGGTTAGCATTTGGCGGACGGTTGAGGAAGGCAGGCATGTCCACACGTAATGTGAGTGGTTTAGCCTTCGAGAATTTCCACCATTTCTTAATGGTAAAAGCGGCACCTATACCCGCATCTACACGTATATCACTCCACATAGTAGTAGGCACAGCATTCCAGTAGTTAGTAAGGTTGGCAGCGCGGCTCAGTTCTATCATACCCGCATCAGCAAAGGCATAAAGGTCAACATGCAGCCAGTTGCGTGTGAATTTTGGTTTCAGTGGTATGTATTTATCTACATCCAGCTCGGCATTGGCAGCCACTCCGCTACGCCCTTTATAGCCTATCAGTATTTCGCCGTTACGTTGTTCCGCAATCAGGTAGCCGGCATAGCCGCGCAGGTTGAGCCCGCCTCCCGCCTGGAAGTGGTTTGTTTCGTTCTGAGAGAAACCACGCCACGCATCGGGCACGAAACCTATGGTGCGTGTATATTTATTGTCCATCATGTCTTCAGGGTTGCCTCCTGATAGCCATAACGCGCTTTCGTAAGGAACTACCGAACCGACACCATACCTGCC
>JACFNS010000249.1:0-3665 GCA_019454705.1 Taibaiella sp.
ACTACCATTACTTCCACTTCATCGCCGATTTTTACTTCGTCGAGGTCACGGAATTCGTTCAGTGATACCAGGCCATCGCTTTTGAAACCGATGTTGATAATCACGTCAGTTTTGGTCTTACCTACCACCTGTCCGGTCAGCAGTTCAGACTCCGAAATGTCTTTGAAAGTACCATCGTACAGTTTCTCCATTTCAGCCTGCTTATCTTTTGAATAAGCAGCTACGTTTCTCTTGTCTACGCTCCAGTCGAAATCGTCGTGAGCGCCGGCATGCTGTTCTGCCATGCCTGCAGTTTGGTTAACAATTTGGTTTTCTTCCACTTTATAAATTTTTTTGGACGGCAAAGGTACGGCTTAAAATCAAAAGTAAAAAATTAAAATTCAAAATATAATTATCTGATTGTCAATGTTATACAAATAGAAATGCTGCTCAGCAAAAGCATTACGTCATTGTCATCCAAATGATACCTTTGTGGCAACAAAAAGAGTACATCCCGCTTGCGCCCATATATATCGTTCTTAATCAAGAACAAGACATTACGCTACCCCGAGTTTCGCAGCTACCTGGCTATGCGCATAGCACTGATACTGGCACTCAATATGCAGATGACCATCGTAGCCTATATGGTGTACGAGCTCACTAAAGACCCGCTATCGCTGGGCATGATAGGCATATGCGAAGTGATACCCGCCATCGGCTTCTCTTTCTTTACCGGGCACATAGCCGACCAGAATGAGAAACGTAATATGCTGATGTGGTGCATCATTGGTTTTATGGCTACTTCACTCATGTATATTGGGCTGTCGGTACCATCCTTTCAGCAATGGGCGGGTGTCAACAGCACGGTATGGCTGATGTATGCTACCGTATTTATTGGCGGGGCTACCCGCGCCTTTGCCAGCCCTGCCAACTTCTCGCTGATGGGGCTGCTGGTGCCGCGCAAGCATTACGCCAACGCCGCTACCTGGAGCAGTACCGCATGGCAACTGGGCGCAGTTGTGGGCCCTCTGCTGGGTGGCGTTGTCATGGCTGCGTCCGACTATACCGTCAGCTACCTGAGTGTTTTTGTCATACATATGATTTCGCTGATTGCATTGCTGAAAATCAGTCGCAAACCACTCACCAGCAAACCTACCGACCCTATGCTGAAGAGCCTGAAAGAGGGGCTGAAATTCGTCTTCAGCACACAAGTGATATTTGCCGCACTGGCGCTGGATATGTTCGCCGTACTGTTTGGCGGGGCTGTGGCCCTGCTGCCTGTATATGCTACTGATATATTGCAGGTGGGCGAAGTGGGCTTTGGCTGGCTGCGAGCCGCACCGGGCATAGGTGCTATTATTACGCTGTTTACCCTAAGCATGATACCGCTGAAGATCAATGCAGGCAAAAAGCTGCTGCTGAGCCTGGCAGGTTTTGGTATCTCCATCATCATATTTGGCATATCCACCAATTTCTGGCTCTCTTTCGCTATGCTGCTGCTGAGTGGTGCGCTGGATGGGGTGAGCGTAGTGATACGCTGGACGATACTGCAACTATATACGCCTGATAATATGCGCGGCCGTGTAGCTGCGGTCAACACCATGTTCATATCATCCAGCAACGAACTGGGTGCAGCCGAGAGTGGATTTACAGCCCGCCTTATGGGCACCGTAACCGCAGTTGTATTTGGCGGGTTTATGACACTGGGCGTAGTAGGTGTTACCTGGTGGAAGGCTCCGAAGCTGAGGAAGCTGGAGTTGGAGGAAGGCACCAACCCCTGAATGGGCTTTATTATATATCAAACCCAAAATTATGTCGTAATGCCCCAATGATTATTGGTATGAGCATTACTAATTCAATATATAAAACGATTATCCATCCCCTGCGTTTTCTTTGTTTTATGTCTTCGCCAGCGTATCGATTGCTAAGATTTTCTACTACCCCGTTCTTGTTGAACTTACGTGCCAATAACAAGAATGTTGTAAACAAGACAATAATATACAAGAGCTGAAAATCAGTGAATTTTATTTGTCTATTGTAGAACAGGCTAAATATAGTAATACAGGATAATAAAGTCAGTCCTGCTGTCACAGCTATTACCAGGCAACCCATTGATATCGGGTTCGCATCTTTCCTCTTCTTGTAAAAACTATAAATCCTGTAAAAAACGTAATCTAATAGCTTCATTGATTATAATACCCGCAATTGCCAGCGTTGACAAATATTAAGGGCAACAACAAAGCTAATATTTTTACTATTTCTCCTATGGTTGGTGTTGTCACCAACCAGCAACACACAGCAGATGGGAGCTGAAGCATATATATTGTGAATTCATTTTGATTGATGGGGTGATAATGCAAAGGGAAGATTGAACTTCCAAATACATCACCATAAACCGCTGCAGTCGCTGTTATTTTCATAACCCACATATTCACGGGGGCATTCAAAATCCGGCTGGCTTAGAGAAGGTGACCACTTTAATTCCCTGCTAATACCTGCTATATTTTTACTCAGATAGCGCAAACTTATGGGTGGGATGGTAGCCCATACAGTTATCCTTTTTACAGTACCATCATCAAAGTAAAAGACAAATGTACCTCCCTCTCCATGGTTTATCCAATGGGCATATGCGTCTTTTTTTGAATTAACATTTATGTAGCCAATAAGGCTCCAAAGTTCACTAACCTGTTTGCTGTCAAGAGTAGCGGAAAAAGTAGTGTCGTAGCGCCCCGGTTCGAACGGAGGGTCAGCATATTTCAGGTAGCACCGACCATCCTTGTTAATTTCCATGCAGCTTTGCCTTTCAATACATACCATATCTGAACTGTTGCTGAAATAGTAGTTTATTTTCCTGATACCAACCGATTTATAATGAGGATTATATTTTACAAATGCATTGTATTTATAAACAATGGTATCAACTGCGGCAGTATCTGCCCCGCAATGTTTATATTTTAACAGGAACGCATTGGATTTGTCAGGTAAAGAAATACCATGCTCAAGGCGAAGGACATTTTGAATAGGGGTAAACATATAACCTTCTACCCTGTCAATCATATCCATAACAACAACAATGATACCCCCATCTACTACTATATCTGTATATCCGTTGCCATCCAGGTCAGCTTTATAGATGCGAAAGCTATCATTGTTCAATAACGGGGCAATATCACTGAACTTTTCGTTTACAAATGGATAATCTTTACAGCAATTGTCATTACTATCGGGTTCGACAGACACCCTGGTGCGTAGAACAACTTCTCTTGTAACGGGATCCTCTACACTGATATCTTCAGAAAGGTACATTTTGATTTTTTCGGTCTGTGATATATCAACACAATAGAGTGGAAATGCTACCCCGCTTTCACCCAGGTTAGCAGCCAGGAATGCCTGTACCTCTTCCTTCGTGGTTAATGAGTCAATTTTATTAGCATAACCCCGATGCAGGCAGGAGAGTAACATGCACAATAACAGGTTGTATTTGATAATAGCCCTCATACACCAGTCAAATAGATGAAAAAGTACAATAAATACTACAAACAATCAATGTTCTCTGTCCTCAGTTTACAACAAAAACCGTTCTCCTCGGGAAAGTGCCGAAAAACCATAACCCTCAATCACTAAGTAAAAAAACAAACCAATTAAACAATATTTTTACGTATATTTGTATTTAAATAACAGCTGCT
>JACFNS010000249.1:3675-4589 GCA_019454705.1 Taibaiella sp.
TTACCAATTTTGCTGCGGCATGCGTTTTGGGCATGATATTCCCAAAATGTTCCAAATGGAACATTCCGCACAAAATGAATCAAATCTCACCATTGATAACCAATAACTTAAGCGCAAAACCAGCTCAGAAAATTTATAATCAAAATCATGGGAACAATTTGGAACAAAAATTAAAAAAACTCCCCTCCCGTCGTTGCGAGGTACGAAGCAATCTAGAGGGGTCAATTGCCGCATGTCTTTAGGGCATGCGGCAATCAGGGGTGGTTAACTCGCGACTGACTAAAGCCTAAAATTGTTCCAATTTTAAACCAAAATCATGGGAACAATTTGGAACATTTTTAAACACCGACTTCAATGAAAATATGAGACCCCGCGGGATTTTGTTACTTTTATTACAACAAAAGAATCTATGTATGCGTATTCAACCCGGCCATCCCAATCCATTAAAGGATTACTTGTCTCCCCACTACATCCATAAGAGTAACTGGCTGAGGGCGGCTGTACTTGGGGCAAATGACGGGTTGCTCTCTACGGCAAGCCTGGCGGTGGGTGTTGCTGCCGCCAGCGACACACGAGAGCCCATAATTTTGGCTGCCCTTGCGGGTTTGGTGGCCGGGGCATTGTCTATGGCAGCTGGCGAATATGTATCGGTAAGTTCTCAGACCGATATTGAGACATCGGATATTGCACGTGAAGCAAGAGAACTGGCAGAAGACCCCGAAGGGGAAATGCAATACCTGGCTACCATCTATGAGCAAAGGGGGCTGAAAAAGGAAACAGCCCTGCAAGTGGCCAAAGAACTGACCGCCCACGATGCACTGGGCGCCCACGTAAGGGATGAATTGGGGATAACTGAAATAAGCCAGGCCAAAACATTACAGGCTGCTTTCGCCTCCGGCGCTTCGTTTACATGC
>JACFNS010000250.1 GCA_019454705.1 Taibaiella sp.
CGGGGTATGAACTTATTGCGCAGAAAATTCGCTTTTTCTATTGTGCCGCTCATATATCTACAGTAGTTGTTTGATGAGTGTATCCTGTGCCATGCCTTCGGCCTCGGCCTTGTAATTGCGCACTATACGGTGGCGCAACACTTCCATAGCCATTGCCTGCACATCTTCTATATCCGGTGAAAACTTGCCCCGCAACAGAGCGTGGCATTTTGCCCCCAGTATTAAATATTGCGAAGCACGGGGGCCTGCTCCGTAGCTGATGTATTGCTTAGTGACATCGGGCACACCATTACCGGAGGGCCTTGTTTTATGTACCAGTGATACGGCGTATTCCAGCACATTATCCGGCACCGGTACACGGCGCACCAGTTCCTGGAAGTTGAGTATCTCTTCCGCATTCAGCACTTTGGGCAGGTTCACATCCTGCACACCCGTTGTATTGCGTACAATGGCTACCTCTTCAGCATGGCTGGGATAGTCAAGCATGATGTGGAACATAAACCTGTCGAGCTGTGCCTCCGGCAATGGGTATGTACCTTCCTGCTCAATGGGGTTTTGCGTGGCCAGTACAAAGAAAGGCGCAGGTAATTTATATACCTGCCCCGCAGCGGTTACATTGCGCTCCTGCATAGCCTCCAGTAGTGCAGCCTGTGTTTTGGGCGGGGTACGGTTGATTTCATCCGCCAATACTATATTGGCAAATATGGGTCCTTTAATAAAACGGAACTGCCTTTGTTCATCCAGTATCTCAGCTCCTATTATATCACTGGGCATCAGGTCGGGGGTAAACTGTATGCGCTTGAACGATAAATCCAGTACATCGGCTACTGTTTTTACCAACAATGTTTTGGCGAGGCCCGGCACACCTACCAGCAGGCTATGGCCGTTGCAGAGTATAGAAATGATGAGTTTCTCTACCACTTCATCCTGCCCCACTATTACTTTAGCAATAGATTTCTTAAGTGTCTCGAAATGTACTGTGAGCGCTTTGGCTGCTTCCGTATCTGATGTATATGCCGACATTAATTCAAAAGTAAAAAGTCAAAAAATCCTGTTCTGTTTTTAGGCTATGTAAAGTAACGAATTAGCTCTAAGACAAACGTTAAAAATATGTCATACCCGCCAATATTTGAATATTACCCTCATAGTTGCGACTTTTACGATCAGCCAGCCACAAATTACTAACTACTAACTACTATTTATGACCATACAGCAAGCGCAGCAACAGGTAGATGAATGGATAAAAACAGTGGGTGTACGCTACTATAGCGAACTAACCAACCTGGGCATATTGATGGAAGAAACAGGGGAACTTGCCCGCCTGATGGTGCGTATATACGGCGACCAGTCTTTTAAAGAAAGCGATAAGGGCAAGGAGCTGGCAGATGAGATGGCGGACGTGCTGTGGGTGTTGCTGTGCCTGGCCAACCAGACAGGGGTGGACCTGACTACAGCACTGCAAAAGAACATAGACAAAAAGACCCAACGAGATGCCGACAGACACCAAAACAACGAAAAGCTGAAGCCATGACAGATATATTTTTTGAAGCAGCAGTGGAAGAAGCCCGAAAGGGTTATGCTGAAGGCGGCATACCAATAGGCTCGGTACTGATGCACGATGGCAAGATACTCGGACGTGGACACAACAAACGAGTGCAGCAGGGCAGCCCAACCCTGCATGGCGAAATGGACGCGCTGGAAAACGCCGGGCGCCTGCCTGCGAAAGTATATAGGGAATCTGTACTTTACACCACACTATCGCCCTGCCCGATGTGTACAGGCGCTATACTGCTATACGGCATACCCAAAGTAGTGATAGGCGAAAACAGCACTTTTATGGGTGAAGAAGAACTGCTGAAAAGCAGGGGTGTGGAAGTCGTTGTCCTGAATGATGAAGAGTGCAGGCGGCTGATGAATGAGTTTATCAGTACCAAGCCAGAACTGTGGAAAGAGGATATAGGAGAATAATTACCTGATGAGTATAACATCTCCTTTGCGCAAATCATCCTTACCGCTGATGTTTTTAATCTTCAGCAGATAAAAATAACCGCCTACATCGCAAGGTCTTCCTTTATAGGTGCCATCCCATTTCTGCATCCTGTCAGTAGAGCGGAATAGCACTTCACCGAAACGGTTGACTATAATAAATTCATAGGATTCAATCCTGCATTTCATCAACGGACCAAACATATCGTTACGGCCATCGTTGTTGGGCGTGAAAGCGTTAGGTATAAAAGGTTCACAATCACATATTTTATAATCAACCTGTATAGTATCTTTCAATATACCACACCTGTTTTCAACCGTAAGAGCGTACATGCCTGCTGTTGAAACAGTGATAGAATCAATCATGTTTCCTATATTCCAAAAATATGTACTGTTCAGTATAGATGTGCTGCCAATGGTCAATTCATCACCATTACACAACAATGTATCATTGCCCAACACCAAAGATTCTTCTGCATATTGCACGACAACAGTATCTGTATAACTGCAACCCCCGCGCTCAATTTTCAGGAAATAACTTCCCGTCGTATCAACTGTTAGCATACTATCTTTCAAGCCTGTGCTCCATATGAATGTATCCACATCTGCAGGCAGGTAGAGGTTGTAACTTTCCCCTATACACAAGATAGTATCTGCACCTAATTGGAAATAGGCTGAATCATTTTCACGAATGTATATTGTATCACGAATAACACATTCACCCACGTCAACTGTTACCCAATAAGCACCGGGCCATGCTATAATAAAGCTATCGGCATTACTACCATCCTGCCAGGTATATTCAACAGAGTCACCGGGAATAGTTGCACTGACTGTAAGAGGATACCCTTTGCAAATCGTTGTATCAACACCCAGGTTGAGTGGAAATGACTTGACCTTTACATTAAACGTGTCTGTTTGCTGACTACAGAGGAATTGAGATGTCACCCAATAAGTACCCTCAGCAGGCACTATAAAGGTACTTTGCCGGCTTCCGTCCTGCCATGTATAAGAGATAGCATCTTGTTGCCCTTGCAATAGCATACTACCCCCCTCGCATACTTCCACATCTTTGGTAGAGAAAAAAGTATCGAGGCTGCCCTCCTCAGGATAAGTAACTTCAGGTGGAAAAGATTTGAGTGATGTAGTGCCTGGCGCTAACGTGACAGCACCATGATTGTACATAACTGCCGGAACCGCGGCATTAGTATTACTTATCCTGTCCACATAGTTCTTCCCGAATATCGCTACGTAAATATTTTTATCCGGCCCCATCTGCATCAGCATAGCCTCATTGCTGGTTGAGTGTTGATATACAGTCTTTTTAGAGGCCTTAATATCTAATGGGGTCGGCAGGCTAAGGTCAAACTGGTATATACCACCAAACCTGCTGTCACATAGATAAGCCTTTGAGCCGTTTTCAGAAAATTCAACGCTATAATATGTTGCATTGCCTGTCGGGTCTATCAGGTGTTCCCCACCTGTTACCTTGCCTGTTCTCTCATCAAAATCATTTATAGTTGCAACAGCATAGTTCTGCCCGCCTACCTGTCTTGATGTATATGTTGCGTATAGCAATTTTTTTCTGTCCGGCGAAATTTTCATGGCGCCTAATACACTGGTAACGTATGGATGGAACATCTTTGACACCACAGCCTGTGTATCAATACCTGTCGCATTTATCCTGTATGAAAGAAATTCGTTTGAATTTCTTGAGGACAATATCAGCCAATGTCCATCGCATGTGGGCACCGCCTGCATACCTTCTACAAAACCCTTTCCGAGTTTTATTTTTTTCCGGTTCTGCATTACATCGCCAAGGCCGGCATCTAATTGCATATCGACTACTGAGTAAAATAAAGCACCCTCTGACCTCGACTCATCTTCGAGGGCGAAAACATAATATTTATTACTATCATCGGTAAAGGGTACAATGAGCATACCTTGCAAACTGCTGGAAAGCAAATCGTTTCCGATATTATTTCCATTGGGCATTATGTTATGGTCACGGTTGTATATCCTCACGCCATCGGTATAAAATAACAGTGCGCCGGTATGCCTGTTGCTGACAGACGCGCTTCCTTCAGCACAGTTTATAGCAGATGAAAACACGACAGGTGCGCCACCGTTAAAATCTAAACCGGCTTTGCTGCCGAAACACCAACTATTATTCTGCTTTTGTCCGTTGGCTGCCAGGCTCAGGAATATAAGTATAAGCGTTACTATGTATTGCATTCAGATTAATATAAGCCTACGAAGATACTGACTTTAGTGGCCTGTTGCGTTTTTTTAATATGAAAATATGACAGATGACGATACTATCTGACATCTCATATTCACAAAAATTCAAGGTAACTTTGCAGCTTAATTGAATCTGAAGATAGTGCAGGAAATATTACATCCAAAAGGAACACCCTACCTGCTGTATAGCGATGGTGAGGGTAACATATACGAAGACACCAGCCTGTATGCCATAGGCCGCACAGGATGGGATGCCATACCCGTAGAAAATGAAGAGTGGATAGAACTGCCCGACGGCGGACAGCTATATGAATTACCAGACCGTAGGGGCATAGGTATAGACG
>JACFNS010000251.1 GCA_019454705.1 Taibaiella sp.
CAGTTTGTCAGTTTGTACTACTACTGATATAGCACCGTCCTTCGCTGTATCTGTAAAGCCTGTTTGTTCAGCATTTACCTGCCTGCGCAATATATCCTGCACTGCTTCGTAAAACGAGTGGTGCTGTGTATCAATCCACAGCCTGATGGTATCTTTAGGCTTTAATCCATTTTTTACACGTGTATCCCTTACTGATGTTATAACCTCCTGTAGCAGGCTGCCTTGTTTCAGAATATCAGTACTAATGCTGCCATATACAGGCAGTTGTTGTACCATCAGGTCATGCCCCGGTTTTCTTTCCCTTAGTTGGTGGAAAATCTCCTCGGTAACAAATGGCATATACGGATGTAGCAATTGCAACAGCTGTTCGTAAATATCTACAGTGTGCTGGTACAGGTGGTACGGCATGGGTTGGTCCATTGCAGGCTTTACCCACTCCAGGTACCACGAGCAGAAATCATCCCATATCAGGGAGTATATCGTTTTCAGCCCTTCGCTCAGCCTGAATTCTTTTATTTGTGTTGCTATTTGTTGCGATGCTTCGGCCAAGCGCTGCTCCATCCAGTCGATGGCAAACTGTACATTGCTTTCTTCTACGTTATCCGCTAAACGGCTTTCCCAGCCTTTTATTAGCTTCAGGGCGTTCCACATCTTATTGCTGAAGTTGCGGCCCTGCTCCAGCGTAGTTTCATCATACAGCAGGTCGTTACCGGCCGGTGATGATATTATCACGCTAAAACGTACAGCATCCGCACCGTGGTCGTCTATCAGCGCCAGCAGGTCGGGCGAGTTGCCCAATGACTTACTCATTTTCCTGCCCTGCTTATCGCGTACTATACCGGTAAAATATACTTCGTTGAATGGCTTCTCACCCATAAACTCATAACCCGCCATTATCATCCTGGCTACCCAGAAGAATATGATTTCCGGAGCAGTAACGAGTGTGTTAGTAGGATAATAGTACTTCAACTCAGCATTGTCCGGCTCTTCGTTCCAGCCAAATACCTGCATAGGCCACAGCCAGCTACTGAACCATGTATCCAGTACATCTTCATCCTGCCTTAGCTCAGGTTGGTTTTCAGCTAATTCCGGCTTTTGTTGCCTGTACTGCTCATGTGCTTTTTCTGCTGTTTCCGCTACATATATGGTGTTCTCACTATCGTACCATGCGGGTATGCGCTGCCCCCACCACAGCTGGCGGCTGATGCACCAGTCTTTGATGTTCTCCATCCAGTGGCGGTACAGGTTTTTGAACTTGGCAGGATGGAACTCAATATTACCGTTCACCACATTCTCCAATGCGGGGCCCGCCATTTTTTCCATATTGCACCACCATTGCATAGACAGGCGGGGCTCTATCACCGCGTCTGTACGTTCAGAAAATCCTACCTGGTTGCTATAGTCTTCTTCTTTTACAATATGCCCTGCTTCCGCCAGGTCTTTCACTATCTGCTTGCGCACTACAAACCTGTCCTGCCCGATATACAAACCGGCGGCCTCACTCATGGTGCCGTCTTCGTTCAGCGTATCTATTACGGGCAGGTTATACTTCAGGCCCAGGTTATAGTCATTGATATCATGGGCGGGCGTCACTTTCAATGCACCGGTACCAAATTCCATATCGATATAGTCATCGAATATGATAGGCACTTCCCTGTTTACTAACGGAATGATACACTTCTTCCCTTTCAAGTGTGCATAACGCGGGTCGTCAGGATGAACGCACACTGCCGTATCACCCAATATAGTCTCAGGCCTTACAGTAGCGATGGTTATATATTCTTCTGCATCGCCCACTATGCGATAACGCACATAGGTGAGCTTCGAATTGGTTTGCTTATGTATTACCTCTTCATCGCTAAGGGCTGTTTTAGCTTTGGGGTCCCAGTTAATCATCTTTACACCACGGTATATGTAGCCCTTGTTGTACAACTCTACGAATACACGCATTACCGCGGCGTAATAATTATCATCCATAGTGAAGGCTGTTCTGTCCCAGTCCAGCGCACAACCCAATTTTTTAAGCTGTTGCAGGATGATACCACCATATTTCTCCTTCCACTCCCATGCGTATTTCAGAAACTCGTCCCTGGATAGTTTATTCTTATCAATACCCTGCTCACGTAGCATACCTACCACTTTTGCTTCCGTAGCTATCGAAGCATGGTCGGTACCGGGCACCCAGCAGGTATTATATCCCAGCATACGGGCACGGCGTAGCAGTATGTCCTGCACGGTATCGTTCAGTGCATGGCCCATGTGCAACACACCGGTTACGTTGGGCGGCGGTATCACTATAGTATACGGCGGGCGCTCATCGGGCGTGGATGTAAAATAGCCTGACTTATTCCAATGTTCGTACCAATTCTGTTCCGCTTCCCTGTGCTGAAAATTCTTGCTGAGTTCCATTTATAATCGCAATATCCGGTTTTTGTAAAGTGTACAAAGATAATGTCTCTAATCCTAAAGAATATTGTATCATTCAGGTTATTACTGCGGATATAGCTGTATATGTTTACAAAGGCTATATTATAAATTTTTATTTAACTTCGGCTAAATTTATCACTGTATGCTTAAACGACTACTTCTACCGGCTTTATCACTATTGTTGGCCATAGAAAACACTGACGCGCAAACACCTGTATGGAGTACGGATATTGCGCCTATACTGTTCAATAATTGCGCCTCCTGCCACAGGCCATCAGGCATAGGGCCTTTTCACTTGCTCACCTACAACGATGCTGTTAACAGGGCATCGGCAATATATTCAGCCGTTAGCACACGTTATATGCCGCCATGGCCCCCTGATCCCAAATTCAGCAGGCTGGCACACGAGCGCCTGTTGTCTGATGTGGAGATAAAAAAAATTCAGGATTGGGTATCTGGTGGCAAACCACAGGGCGACCCTAACCTGGCACCACCTGTGCCGGTATTCAACCCCGATGGCGACCTGCCGGGTACACCTGACCTGGTGAGCCAGATACCTACTTTTACCTCTACAGCTACCAGTGGTGATGTATATCAATGTTTCGTTGTTCCCAGTGGTTTAGGTACAGAAAAATTTATATCTGCTTTTGAAGCCATACCCGGCAACCGGGAGATAGTACACCACGTATTGGTATATGCAGATACCACGGGTACATGCGCTACGCTCGATTCGCTGACACCTGGCCCCGGTTATGTAAGCTTTGGCGGTGTAGGCAGCAATGATGCCATTTTATTAGGCGGATGGGTGCCCGGTACTCAGCCTATGCAAATGCCCGACAGTTTTGGCATACGCATAGCACCCAATGCAGATATAGTGATACAGATACACTACCCTGCCGGCTCATCAGGCAAGCTGGATAGTACCAAAATCAAGTTCTATTTTTCTCCCCTCCCTGCCAATACCGTCAGACCTGTGCGCATAGATGCTGTGCTGAACCACCAGGGCGCAGCCTTCTGCTCACTTATACCTAATGATGGGTTGGTGATACAGGCTAATCAAACAAAAATGTACCGCCAGGAATCCAGTATTTCTTCACTGGTAGGGGATATTACGCTTCTTGGGGTGGCGCCGCATATGCACCTCATTGGCCGCAGCATCAACGCCTACGGTGTACACAATAGCGATACACTTAAATTCATTGATATACCATCGTGGGACTTTAGCTGGCAAGGGTTTTATCTCTTCCGCAAAATGATGAAAATACCAACCGGCACAACGCTGTACTCCGAAGCCTTTTACGTCAATACAACTAATAACCCGCTCAACCCCAGCAATCCTCCTCAGACGGTAACCGCTGGAGAAGCTACTACCGATGAAATGATGCTGACTTTCTTTATATGGTCGTATTACCAGCCGGGTGATGAAAACAGGTATATTGATACATCAACACCTGCATCCGTTAATGTCAGGTCGCAGCCGGCATATGCCGCACAGGAGTTGTTTGCACCCTACCCGAACCCCGCAGGCAATACTGTATATATCAAGTATTATATACAGTCCCCATCAGTTGTAACATTCAGCCTCACCGACCTGCAGGGGCGATTAATCAGAGAATTTAAACAGGGTAAAAATGCAACACAGGGATATCATGCCGAGCCTGTCGATATTTCAGGCATCCCTGCAGGTATGTATCTGCTGCAAATGCATACACCTGAAAAAGTGCTGACGCAAAAGCTATCTATACAACATTAAGTATCTGTAACCATACGCGCAAAAATGGCAATAGCAACGGGATTCCGTTGCTATTGCCAATTAACCAAAACGCTACAAACCTGTAAGCCGGATTCTGTGGCCTCCTATGGTCAGGAGGTGGTCATCATTTATCTGGGATGCCTTTCGCAAGGCACCTCAATCTGCCAACCCACCGGTATCGGGCGGGTAGCCCTCAATCACCGGCCTATTTGGCATTTCAGCGCGCAAGGTTTACCGCACTATGGTGTTGAGAGCTTAATCCCTAGCGTCTTTCCCTACGTTTTCAGACTTAC
>JACFNS010000252.1 GCA_019454705.1 Taibaiella sp.
TTACCATGGCGATATCCTTGCCTACCAGTTCCAGAGCGTTGAGCAATGCCGCACCCGATATGATAGCTGTGCCGTGCTGATCGTCGTGCATAATGGGTATCTGCATCTCCTGTTTCAGCCTCTTCTCTATTTCAAAGCATTCAGGCGCTTTAATGTCTTCCAGGTTTACCCCGCCAAATGTGGGTTCCAGGGCCTTCACTACTTTGCAAAATCCATCTACATCCAGCGCGTCCAGTTCTATATCAAACACATCAATATCGGCAAATATCTTAAACAGTACCCCTTTACCCTCCATTACGGGTTTAGATGCCAGCGGGCCTATATTACCCAGGCCCAATACAGCCGTACCATTGCTGATAACAGCCACCAGGTTGCCTTTGGCAGTATATTTATATACATCGTCAGGATTGTCATTTATGTCTTTACAAGGTTCAGCCACGCCTGGCGAGTATGCCAACGCCAGATCGCGCTGGGTTTTAGTTTCTTTTGTTGGTACTACTTCTATCTTTCCGGGCCTGCCTTTAGCGTGATATTCCAGTGCGTCTTCCTTTCTTATTAAACTTGTCATGTAGCGTACGCTTTGATTTTAAAGAGCTTGTAAGTTACAAAATTACGCTTGCCATACAGGTATCTACAGTCATTTTTCGCGCTGCAATTACCCCCTGTAGTTATATGTTAACCTATGTATAAAAACAGCCGGGCTATATAAGGTCTTTACCTAAAAATGTAAATTGCAGTATAATGGATGATAAACCGACCCGTAAACGGGATTTACTCAAAAGGCTGAACGATAACTACCGGGTGGTATTTATAGATGATGAATCGCTGGAAGAGGTGCTTTCGTTCAGGCTTACCATGCGCAAGCTATACATCATCATCAGTACCCTGTTTGTACTGGTGGCGGTAGCTACTGTTTCCATCGTGGTGCTTACCCCGGTCAAATATTATATCCCAGGATACGCAGGGGGCAAAACCCGACTCGAGGTGGTAAAACTCAAGCAAAACGTAGATTCTCTCTCAGACCTGGTGGCCGCACAGGAAAAATACCAGGAAAACCTGCGCGCAGTAATTACCGGCAATATGAAAACCCCGCTGGATACCACTATGCTCGATCTGAAGAAGACGCGCCAGGAGGAAATCAACAGCCTGCTGCCCGCCTCCGGCGAAATGATGAAACAAGCTGCACGGAGCGTAAAAAAAGATAAAGATTTAGAGCGGAAAGCAGGCAACAAATAAAATTTTACATTAATTTAACCCTCCCTGATGAATAACGGCAAAAATAATATGATGCGCTATGCGGGGTTGGCAGGGCAGCTGATGGGCACCCTAGCAGCGGCTACCTGGCTGGGTTGGTTTGTCGATAAAAAAACCGGATGGAATTTTCCTTTATTCATCATAATATTGCCTTTCACAGCCGTTGTGTATTCCTTATGGAAACTGATTAAAGAGCTGGATAAACCAAAAAAATGAAAAAAGTGTTTTTGGCATCTGTTGTTTCATTGTTCATTGTCCTGGCGATAGTTTTTTACTGGCTCAGGAGCATCGCACCGCAATATGATTTCACGGTGCTGATGTTTGGCAATGTAATTATGGCTGTCTTATCACTGGTATCGTTTTTCCTGGTCACAAAACAAATGCATAGCAAGCCCGATGCATTTGTAAGAGGTGTGTACGCTTCCTCTTTCTTAAAATTGTTTGTGTGTATGATTGCTATAGTGACGTATGCTATGGTGAAGAAGCCTGATGTACACAAGCCTTCACTATTCATGCTGTTTGGAATATATGCAGTGTATTCTGCAGTAGAAACATGGTTGTTATCAAGATTAGCCAGGGAGACAAAATAAGATGAGTAAGAAAGAGACGCCGCTATATCAACTGCAACAATTCCTGCCGCCTGATACATTTCAGATAGTAGCGCCGTACTTTAAAAAATACACCATTCATCTGACGCTTACCCGCGACCGAAAAACTGTATTGGGCGATTATCGCGAGCCTACCCCACAGCACCCGTACCACCGCATCACGGTGAACGTGAACCTTAACATGTACAACTTCCTGATAACACTGGTACATGAGATGGCGCATATGGTCACACATGCCCACTTCGACAGAAAAGCAGCTGCACATGGTGTGGAATGGAAAACACAGTTCCGCCATATGCTTATGCCTTTTATTGGCAAGAAGATTTTTCCTGCTGATATAGAGAGGGCGCTGATAAAGTATATGCATAATCCTTCTGCCAGCACCTGTTCAGATCATGATTTATATAAAGCATTGTATAATTATGATATCCGCAAACCCGGGCATATGCTGGTATGCGACCTGGAGCCCGGCCACTGGTTCCAGATAGAAGACGGGCGCATATTTGAGAAATTGGAGCAACTGCGTACACGCAGCAAATGCAAAGAAATAGGCACACGCAAAAAATATCTTTTTCCCGGTATATACGAGGTGAAACGTGTGCGGAGGCAAAGGCAGCAGATTGCATAACCGAGTATCCCCCGTTTTTTCACCCTTAGTTACATTATCAATTAGCTGTATAAAACAGCGTGAATAGTTACATTTGCATTTCTTAAAATAAATCAACGATGAACTGTAAACTAAGTTTATTGACCGGTATGGTTGTCATAGCACTGACAGCATGCCAGCAAAAAAAGCAAGAGGAAACTACTGCATTCAAATTTATTGACCTTGCCAATATGGATACTACCGTGAGTCCGGGAGAGAATTTCTTCCTGTACGCAAACGGTGGATGGCTGAAGAACAATGCTATTCCTGAATCGGAAGTACGCTGGGGCACTTTCGACCAGCTGATAGATAATAACAGGAATAAACTGCACGAACTGCTGGATGAAGCAGCAGCTTCAAAGGCGGCAAAAGGCAGTGCGGAGCAAAAAGTGGGCGACTTCTACAAAAGCGGCATGGACAGCGTTGCTATAGATAAAGCAGGGCTGACACCACTCAATGATGTACTGGCGCGCATTGACAAAATACAGGATGCCAATGGTGTGATAAAAGAGATAGCACACCTGCACACGCAGGGATTATCACAGGTATTCGGTTTCTATGTGTCGCCCGACGATAAGAATGTAACACAACAGATAGCGCAGATAACACAAGGCGGGCTGGGTATGCCTGACAGGGATTATTATTTCAACAAAGACGAGCGCTCTGCCAAAGTACGTGATGCATATAAGGCATACATGCTAAACATGTTGGGTATGATGGGCATGGACAATGCTACTGCAAACAAAACAGCAGCCGAAATATATACGCTTGAAGAAAAACTGGCTGCAGCCTCAATGACACGAACTGAAATGCGCGACCCCTACAAATTGTATAACAAATTCAGCATAGATGGCCTGAGCAAGACTACACCAGGCATGGACTGGAAAACTATACTGGCCGACATGAAAGTAACAGGTGAAGACAGCCTGATAGTAGGTATGCCCAACTTCATGACGGAAGTAAGCAAGCAACTGAAAAGCACACCTGTAGATGTTTGGAAAAACTACCTGAAGTTTCATATAGTAAACGATATGGCTCCTTACCTCAGCAGTAATATTGACAACGCACGTTTTGAATTTTACGGCAAAGCAGTGGCAGGACAGAAAGAGCAGAAACCCCGTTGGAAAAGGGTATTGCAGGTAGTAGATGGCAGTGTGGGCGAATTGCTGGGCAAAACATATGTAGACAAGCATTTCAAACCCGAAGCCAAACAACGTATGCTGGACCTGGTGAGCAACCTGCAACAAACATACCAGGATAGGATTATGCGACTGGACTGGATGTCGGACGCGACCAAACAAAAGGCAATAGCCAAGCTGAATACGTTTGTAAAGAAAATTGGTTATCCCGACAAATGGAGAGATTATAGCAAACTGGAAATAACAGGCGACAACTATGTGAAGAATATCTTCGCGTCATCTGCTTTCGATTACGACTACATGGTAGGCAAGTTGGGCAGGCCTGTTGATAAAACAGAATGGTATATGACACCACCCACTGTCAATGCTTATTACAACCCCGCCTTCAACGAAATCGTTTTCCCGGCAGGCATCCTTGCATTCCCCTTCTTCGACCAAAATGCTGATGATGCTATCAACTACGGCGGCATAGGTGGCGTAATAGGCCATGAAATGACACATGGTTTTGACGACCAGGGCGCTAAATACGATGCTGATGGCAACCTGAAAAACTGGTGGACTGAAGAAGACGAAAAGAGCTTCATGGCTAAAACGGGTGTCGTAGTAGAGCAGTTCAACAATTACACCGTGCTGGATACAGTGCATGTAAACGGACAACTGACACTGGGCGAAAACCTGGCGGACCTGGGCGGACTGGCAATAGCCTACGAAGCATTTCAGAAAACAGAGCAGTACAAGAAAGGCGAAAAAATTGATGGCTTTACACCTACACAGCGCTTCTTCTTAAGCTGGGCACAGGTATGGCGTGCCAAAT
>JACFNS010000253.1 GCA_019454705.1 Taibaiella sp.
GCCAAAGGAATGTGCTGATGATGACCAGGTTGACAAATGCGTAAAATATGCCGCCCAGCAGTTTATTCATCCAGCCCATCCATACTGCTTCCAGTGCGGTTTCTACTGCTTTGGCCAACAGCCGTACCAATATCACCACTCCCACGAATAGTATTATATAACTGAGCAGTTGCGCCCAGCCCGATGTTACAATGCCTTTCTCAAAAAGATAAGACGCTAACAGTTCGGACAATTTAAGCGCGGCAATGATGCCTAGTATAAATGCTATAACAGAAAAAAGGGCTACAATGACGCCCTGCATGTAGCCCCTGATAAAAAAAGCAATAACGAGTGCTATGGTGATGATATCAATAACCATGAGCGGGTGTTAGGCCAACAGGCGCTTAACAGTTTCTGAAATAGCTTTACCATCTGCTTTACCCGCCAGTTGTTTAGATGCTACACCCATCACTTTGCCCATATCAGCAGGTGATGAAGCCCCTGTCTGTGCAATGATATCTTTCAAAGCTGCTTCCAGTTCTTCCTGGGTAAAAGGTTTGGGCAGGAAACGCTCAATGATAGACAGTTCCTCCTGTTCTTTGGCTGCAAGGTCTTCCCTGTTTTGCTGCTGGAATATGTCCAATGAATCGCGGCGTTGCTTGGCCAGCTTCTGCAGCATCTTCAGTTCATCAGCTTCAGTCATTTCTGTGCCGCTGCCGCTGGTTTTCTCCAGTAGTATGGCCGATTTTATGGCACGGAGTGTACGCAGCTCTGCCTCATTTTTGGCTTTCATTGCTGTTTTTATCTCCTCCATTATCCTTGCTTCCAGTGTCATAGTATTCTTTTTATTGTTAGTACAATTGAGTAATAGAATTAACCGTTTTCCTGCTTCTCCAGTGCGTCCGAGGCTTTTTTCAAAAAGTCTTTGGCAAAGCTTCTCAACTCCTCAGATATTTCTTTATTGTTGGTGGCGCGCAGGTAGGTATCGGCCATGCCATACAAAGTCTGGTAGAAAAAATCATTCATTTCATCCACCATCATTTTTTTCGTCCACAGGTCTATGCGCAGCGCTGATTTTTCCTGTCCGTCCCACAGGCCCAGCAGTATGGCTTTTGACTCTTGTAGCCCGTCCACACCACCATCGGGTGCATTCCACTCTATGCGCTCAGGCATTTTATCTTCGTCCAGTTCTATCTGGATATTGATATTAGATTTTTTTGTCATTGTGTAAATTGAACTGCAAAAATAAGTATTAGTACGTTAAACCGTCTTAGCCCACTTCTTCAGTTGGTTTACACAGGCGGCGATATCCTTTGGTAATGGTGCTTCTGCCACTACTTCCTTGCCGTCTATATTGGTAAAAACCAGCTTTGAAGCATGAAGGGCCAGCCTGCTGAGCAAAGGGCGCTCCTCTTCAAACTTAGCAGCGTTGTATTTCTTTTTTACAGATGAAAGCAGAAAGGGTTGGCCATCGCCGTACAGCTCATCACATACTATGGGATGCCCAATAGATTGCATATGTACGCGTATCTGGTGGGTTCGGCCGGTATATATCCTGAATTGTACTAATGAGTACAAGGGCCATTGTTCCAATGCTGTATAGTCTGTGCGCGAGGCCTTACCTTTTTTGGTGGTCACCATCTTACCCTTTTTGGTCGGGTGTTCCATGATGGCCGCCTCAATTGTCCCTGTTTCGGGTATTACACGGCCACCAACCAGCCCCATGTAATACTTCTCCACCTTATGCTCACGGAATAGGGCTGACATGTATTTATGAGCTTCTTCATTTTTGGCGAAGCATATGACGCCGCTGGTGCCCCTGTCCAGCCTGTGCACTACGTACATATGGTGGCCGTATTGTTGCTCCAACAGTTGATTAAGCGATGGCAGTGTAGTGTCGAACCTGTCGGGTATTACCAGCATACCAGCGGGTTTGTTTACTATTACCAGGTTATCGTCTTCGTATAGCTTTTCTATCTTCATGTACTTATTTGAAATATTCCTCCAGGCAATTGTCTTCCATTTCCCTCATTTTCTTTTTATCGGCTGCCGATTTGTCTTTGAAACCGCAAAGATGCAATGCTCCGTGAAATATTACGCGGTGCAATTCTTCGATGTATGAATTGCCAAATTTCAGGGCGTTTTCGGCGACACGTTCAGTACTGATATAGATTTCCCCTGTCAGCAGTTCTCCTTCGCCGGTCAGGTCGAATGTGATGATATCCGTATAGGTGTCATGATCCAGAAATTTACGGTTGATTTCCAGCAGGTACTCATCATTGCAAAAAATATAAGTCAGTGATGGCTTGCCATTACCTTTCCTGTAGCGGCTTACCAGTCCGTCCAGGTAGACAGACAGATTCTTTTTATCCTTAAGCCCTGAGCGTACCTCTTGCTCGTAAAACTTTGCCGGCATAGTCTTAATTTCAGGCAAATGTCGGTAAAGTTTTTTACCCGTACCTTTGCCGTTGTGTAAGTGTAAAATATATGGATGCTGTACAGGAGCAGGCAATACGCTTGTCTGAATTGAAAAAAGGGCAGAAAGCGCTGATAAAACACCATGAAGAGACTGATTTCCGACTGACGCTGATGGAAATGGGTTGCGTGCCCGGCCAGCCGGTACAGGTGGAGATGGTAGCCCCGATGGGCGACCCGATAGCTATACAAATTGCCGGCTATTACCTGAGCATCAGGAAAAACGACGCCAGTAATATATGGGTGACGCTGGCGGGTTAGGTGGTTGAATTCGCTTTTTCTGATATTTTGCGGATAACGGTATCCAGGTCGGCCGCTGATTGTACAATGTCATCCAGCACTTTGTCAGCCGATTCTGATTCTTTGGTAACAGTACCGTCTTTTATCAACATGGCCAGTCCCATAATACTTGCCAGTGGTGCCCTTACCTCGTGCGATTGTATCCAGGCTATTTCGCGCAGTTTTTCGTTCTGCTGTTCTATTGCTTCTGTATAATTGTGTCTTTCGGTGATATCCTGCATTGCGCCAACCATGCGCAATACCCTGCCCTTATTATCTCTTACAGCAAAACCTCTATCCTCTACGAAGGCATAACTGCCATCCGCCTTCAGAAACTTGTATTCCTCATGCCAGATTTTATTGCCGCTGTTGATGAAGTTATGAATGCTCTGAATCACCCACGCCTGGTCTTCAGGATGGATATGGTCTGTCCACGAAGAAATATCTTTTTTAAGTTCATTGAGCTTATAACCAAATATTTCACTGAAGCCTTCTCCCCATATGATTATATCATTCACAATGTCCCAATCCCATACAGCGTCAAAGGTGGCTTTGGTGACATATTGATATCGTTGATTAATTTCTTCAAGTACTAACTCTGATATCTTTTGCTCGGTAATGTCCTGAACTGTTCCCTCCAGCATATACAGTTTACCTGATTCGTCTTTTTTGCCTTGTCCCTTTTCGTGCACCCACATTACGATTCCGTCAGGCCTGATAATCCTATGTTGAAAATCGAAAGTTGCATTATTTTCCATCAATGCTGCAGCTTTTATTTCGAATTCTGGCAGGTCATCAGGATGAATTGTGCTCACGTACAATTCGTAATTCGGTTGAAACGTATTTTTGTCTACACCCCATATGGCATATACTTCATCCGACCAGAAGAGCTTGTTAGTAGCTATGTTCAATTGCCAGTAGCCAATCTTTGCAATTTTCTGGGCTGCGGATAGTTTTTTCTGGTTTTCTTCCAGTTGCTGCAAAGCATTCAATCGTTCAGTGATATCGTTTGCGAGCAATAGAATGCAGGCCTTACCATTAAACACCACCTTATGCCCCATAATATCTACAACCCGTATAGTGCCATCTTTATTGGTGTGGTTGAATACGCCAATACGAACAATTTTATCGTCTTTATTTACCGCCTGTAGTTTGTCTTTAAATTCTTGCTGCGGACACAGGTCAAGCACGCTCATTTTCCTGAATTCTTCTATAGAATATCCGTAATCTTGAGTAGCTGCACTATTCACATCCAGTATGTTCAGCGTATCAATATCATATATAACTTTCAATCCGGGACTTTCGTGGTAAAGAACTCTGTATTTTTCTTCAGACTGCCGCAATACCTGCTGGTTTTTTTTGAGCTTCTCCAGGCTTCTGCCCAGTATCTTGTTGTTGCTGCGGAGCATCAGGAACAGAAGGATGCCCGTAATTGTTACATAAAAAAGGCCCTTATAGGTCTGGTATTTAGTAAAGTTGATACCGATGCTGTATTCGGAGAGATAGCCGGGAAGCTTGTCGCTGAAATATATCCATAGAAAGCCTGTTAACAGGTAAATGGCAACTATGATTATATCATTACGCAGTTTCATAATTACAGAGGACAAGCTTTATAAAGATAGCATTATTATCTTGCGATGTATTAGTCACAGGTAATGTTTTGACAATAATATAAATCCCGCGCGACAACGTCACGCGGGATTTATATTATCTGTTTG
>JACFNS010000254.1 GCA_019454705.1 Taibaiella sp.
GCACAGGTGCTTTAGTAAGGTCTTCGCCTATCGTGCACGAAGGCAAGGTATTTATCGGCAGCTACGATCTTAACTTCTATGCTTTTGATACTTCAGGTGCTCTGAAATGGAAGCGTGCCCTGAACGGCCTGGTGGACCAAGCACCGGTATTGTACGATGTTAGTGCCAATAAAGGTATTTATTCTGCCATCAGCGGTTTATCTACTCAATAAGCAAATAAATCAACGATATCTATTAAAATAAAAACACCACGCAGTTGCGTGGTGTTTTTATTATGTATATAGTGTGTGAAATGACTACCTTCTAAGAACAAATATCCACAATCCAATATCTAACATCCACTATTCCCTAACCCTAATTTCTAACCCATCCCCAACACAAACAGCATGATAATACCCACTATAATGCGGTAATAGCCAAACATCTTGAAGCCATGCTTTTGCAGGTAGGTAATGAAGGTTTTGATGGCAATCATAGCTACTACAAAAGATACCACCGTGCCTATGCCGAAGTTGACCATATTCTCACTGTTTTGCGTCAGCAGTTCGTAGCCCTTCATCTCGGCACCGTTCACATCCCAGTTTTTCAGCACCATAGAGTAGCCCGTAGCAGCCGCCATAGTAGGCACCGCCAGGAAGAAGGAGAACTCGGCCGCTACGCTGCGCGTCAGCTTTTGTTGCATACCACCTATGATAGAGGCTGCGCTGCGGCTGACACCGGGTATCATGGCCAGGCATTGCCACAGGCCTATCACGAAGCCACGCTTCAGTGTAATGTCTTCTTCTTTTACCACCGTAGGATTCTTAAAAGCCTTATCGATAAACAGCAGCACCACGCCGCCCAGTATCAGCATGGCCGATACTGTCATGGGGCTTTCCAGCAGTCCTTCTATCGCATCGTTGAAGAGGAAGCCTAGCGCCAACGCAGGAATCACCGCCACAAACAATTTCACGTAAAAATTAAGCCTGCTCTTATCAAAAAACTTTTTCCAATACAGCACTACTACCGACAATATAGCACCCAACTGCACGCATATCTCAAACATCTTGGTAAAAGGGTCTTCCTCTATACCCATCAGGTAGCTGGTGAGTATCATATGCCCGGTAGACGATACAGGCAGGTATTCCGTTATTCCTTCTACTATGCCGAGTATAATGGCTTCAATCCAGGTCATGCTTATGGTATGTTGATATATTTATGCGTTTGCAATGAGAGCTCCCACTGCGGGTGCGCCAGTATATAGTCTATCACCATCGGGGTGATGTTGTCCTTTTTGCTCCATTCGGGCTGCAGGTACAGCTTGCAGGTGTCCGGCACTTTGGCTGCATGTTCTTCCGCCCAGGCAAAGTCCGACTTGTGGTACACCACCACTTTCAGTTCATCGGCCTTGTCCAGCGCTTCCTGCACAGGTGCTTTAAACTTCTTGGGCGAAAGTGTTACCCAGTCTATATCGCCCACAATTGGGTATGCCCCCGAAGTTTCTATATGTACGGTAAAGCCCGCGGCGTGCAGAGCATCGCAAAGGGCTGACAGGTTGTACATGGCAGGTTCGCCGCCTGTGATGACCGCCAGCCTGGCGCTGTGCTGCATAGCTGCCATCACTATCTCGTCCACCGTCATTTTAGGGTGCTTGTCCGCATCCCAGCTATCCTTTACATCGCACCACACGCAGCCCACGTCGCAGCCGCCCAGCCTTATGAAATAAGAAGCCCGGCCACTGTGCATCCCTTCGCCCTGCAGGGTGTAGAAATGCTCCATTACCGGGTACTCAGTAATATATGTATCTGTATTTGCCAACGGGTGCAAAGTTACGAATGTTCCCGCGCAGCTTCCAAAGTATTCATCATCAATCCGCAAATGGTCATCAGGCCCACGCCGCCGGGCACGGGAGTGATGTAGCTGCACTTGGGGGCTACATTGTCAAAGTCCACATCGCCCACCAGGCGGCTGCCGCTTTTCTTCGAAGGGTCGTCTATACGGTTGATGCCCACATCCAGCACTATAGCGCCCTCCTTCACCATATCTGCCGTTATATACTGCGGGCGGCCAATGGCTGCCACTATAATATCGGCCTGCAGGCATATTTCTTTCAGGTTACGTGTTTTACTGTGGCAGATGGTCACCGTACAGTTGCCGGGGTTGGCGTTGCGGCTCATCAGCAGCGTCATAGGCGTGCCCACTATATTGCTGCGGCCTACCACCACGCAGTGCATACCCGTAGTGTCTATGTTGTAATGCTTCAGCATTAGCAGCATACCGTATGGCGTTGCCGGCAGGTACGACTTCTGGCCCAGCACCAGCTTGCCCTGCGATACGGGGTGGAAACCATCCACATCCTTACCGGCGTCTATGGTGTTAATCACCGCATCGTCCGATATATGTTTGGGCAGGGGCAGTTGCACCAGTATGCCGTCGATACTCTTATCGTCGTTCAGTTTCTTGATTTCGTCCAGCAGTTGTCCTTCGGTAATGCTTTCTTCAAACCGCAGCAGGGTAGAGCCGAAGCCCAGCTCCTCACAGGTTTTTATCTTGCTGCCAACATAGGCCTCGCTGGCAGGATTGTTACCCACAATAATAGCAGCCAGGTGGGGCTGCTTGCCGCCCGCCGCTATATGGGCTGCGGTGTCTTTCTTTATCTGTTCTTTTATATGGGCGGATACCGCCTTGCCGTCTAAGAGTTGCATGATTGCAAAATAGGTTTTTAAGTCAAAATTCAAAAGTCAAAAGCCAAAAGGTTGATGATGTAGGAACTTAGTATTACAAATAGTCTGATTTTTGCGAGGAGGCGCGACGAAGCAATCTATGTGTGGTGTCATGAGCTACTTCCTGACACATATATAGCCCGCTCATCCTTGCTTATAGCGAGAATTCTGTTCGGCGTAGTCTCTGACTACGTCGTGGATCTAAATCTCCTGATTTGAGTAACATATTCCAGCCTGACCTAATATTCTGCTGCTGTGGATTTATTCTTTAAGCGGTATAATATATAACCTACGACTGCACCACCTACGAGCCCACCTATGTGCGCTGCATTATCTACTCCGCCCATCAATCCCCAAATCAAGCTGACTATAATATACAAGCCTATAAAAATAAAAATACTCTTCCTGCTTGTCTTGGGGAAAGCATTCGTCATCAGTAAAGCCAGTATTGCACCGAACAAACCAAATATTGCACCCGAAGCGCCAATGCTTACCACATTCACGTACTCGTGCCACCAAAGGCTGAGCAGGCTGCCACATATACCTGACAACAGGTATAGGACAAGGTAATACCACCTTCCATAAATACGCTCAACGAAATACGAACCTATTACGAGTCCTGCTATATTCAAAGCCAGGTGCATGACACCACCATGTATAAAAATATTAGTAAGCAGCCGCCATGGCTGTGTAGGTGTCAGCGATGATATATTTCCCCCCCAATCCACTAAATCCTTTGCTGTCGCGCCCAGCAGGTCAACACCACTCAGGAACATAATGATGAATACGACCAGGTTAATGTCGAGTATAACAGAAGTTCCCCAATGTTCTTTTGCCGGAATAAGGAATTTTAATGCATCAACAACACTGTCATTTTCTGGCTTAATGCCGGCTTTATATCGGCAATACGCTCTTTTGTCTAAATCAGGCAAAAACAGCATGCCTGCCATTACTGTTAGTCCTATCACCAGCCACCCGAATATCCAGAAAAATTTATTCCCATTTCTGTCTTCAATGGGTTCGTATCGTGGCTCCAGCACAACAATTGAATCTTCAGGAACACCGTCTGTATCCTGCAGAATAGCGTTTAAATAGTTTTGCCGTCTCTTTGATTTTGGCAACCGCTCAAAATACACATGGTCGTTAAATACGTGGTTTCTATAACTGGCATCACAATCATCATTAAATTTTTGCCGTGCCTTTTCTTTCTGTTTGTAGGTTGCCCTGTTGCGGATATCGTAGTGGTAACTGATTCCATACCAATACAACGGTATGCGGTTGAAAGCTACTATGGCAGTGTCTTTTGTAGCGCTATTGGCAAATCCTGTAATAGGAACAGCTACATACAAGTCGTGATTAAGCGTACTGCTATATTTTCCTGTTGTGTATGAGGTGAAATAAGTTTTGGGGTATTCATTAAGCACTGCAAAGTTCTCAATCTGGTAGTAACGTGCCTGCTTATGGTCCGCTACCTGGTTAATATCGTCAAGACGTAATAACTGGCCTGTTGATGTTGACAAAAAAGCTTGAGATACAGCTGCCGAAGCCAGGATGCTTCCCCATGAAACGAATATAAAAAAGGCACTCCATGAATCGTTTTTGTTTGGCTTGAGAATCCTGAACCTGGGTCTGATCCAAACAATAACAACAATGATGCTAAATGTCATTGGTATTATGAGTTCCCAATTTTCCTCCTTTATATCAATAATGCTTGTTGAGATGGCAAGGCCCCAACGTAATGCCATTAGC
>JACFNS010000255.1 GCA_019454705.1 Taibaiella sp.
TTCAGATAGTGTGTTGAGGTTCAGTGTATGTTGATTTCTGAACAATGGCGCCGTGTGTATAGCACGGCGCCATATCAGTTTGGTAATAAAAGAATTGCTATTTTTGGTACAAATTGATATTCAATGAAAAAAGGTACTATCGTATTAATCGTCATTTTAGGTATTTTATTGATAGGTGGATGCCAGGCCTGCAACCTGCAGAAAACACTGGTAGCTGCTGATGAAGAAGTAAAAAGCAAATGGGGAGAAGTGGAGAACCAGTACCAACGCCGCAGCGACCTGGTGCCCAATCTGGTAGCCACTGTAAAAGGTGCTGCAGATTTTGAAAAAACAACATTGACCCAGGTAATAGAGGCCCGTGCCAAAGCAACATCTATGCGTATAGACCCGGACGACCTGACTCCTGAAAAACTGCAACAGTTTCAGCAGGCACAGGGACAACTGAGCCAGGCCCTGGGCAGGTTGATGGTAGTAAGTGAGCAATATCCTGAACTGAAAGCCAACCAGAACTTCCTGGCGCTGCAAGACCAGTTGGAAGGAACGGAAAACCGCATAACGGTGGCGCGTAAAAACTTTAATGAAAGTGTAAAGGTGTATAATGTTTCTGTACGTTCCTTTCCCAATAACGTGTTGGCGGGTATGTTAGGTTTCCAGAAGAAAGGCATGTTTGAAGCTGAGGCAGGTGCAGAGAAAGCGCCTAAGGTTGAATTCTAAATAATCACTGATGAGCTTATTTGATAAAAATAAGCTGCCGCTGAGTAAGGAAGAACAGGAAAAAGTGGTGGCAGCCATACAAAACGCGGAGAGAAACACTACCGGGGAAATAAGGGTATATGTGGAGCCACATTGCGCGTACGTGGATGCTATGGACCGTGCAAAGGAAGTGTTTGAAGAACTGGGCATGACGCAGACAGAGCGCCGTAATGCGGTATTAATATACATGGCACATGCCGACCACCAGTTTGCTATACTGGGCGACAAAGAGATATACGAACAGGCAGGCGGCGCTGAGTTCTGGAAGCATGCCGCGCATGTCTTCAGGGAGCATTTGCGCAAAGGAGAAATGGCGGAAGGTTTTGTAGAATGTGTGAATGAACTGGGCACCGCATTGGCGAAGCATTTTCCCTATGACCCCGCAGTGCATAGAAATGAATTACCAGACGAAATCATATTTGGTAAATAACCCGGCAAAACAAAAGGAGCAGATTTGTTACGTTACCTCGGTACTATAGTTTTTATTCTTTGTTCGTTGTTTGCATTTGCAGGCGATAGCGACTTCCCGCCCAAGCCCAATCCGCCCCGGCTGGTGAATGACCTGGCGGGTATGATGAATGCAGAAGAAGTGGCGAAACTAGAAGCTAAACTGCTTGAGTATGAGAAAAGCTCCTCCACGCAAATAACTATTGTAACCATCAAAAACCTTGGTGGTTATGATGTAGCCCAGTATGCTATTGAGTTAGGTAATCGATGGGGTGTAGGCCACAAAGGCAAGGACAACGGTGTGGTCATACTCGCATCTAAAGATGACCGTAAAGTAAATATTTCCACCGGCTATGGCCTGGAAGGCGCTCTGACAGATATTACCAGCGGGCGCATCATCCGCAACGAGATAGTACCTGAATTTAAGAACGGTAATTTCTACAAAGGTTTTGACAAAGCTGCGGATGCTGTAATAGCAGCTACAAAAGGTGAATATAAGGCCGAGGAAGATTACCACCACGGCAAAAAGAAAGTGCCTGCTATCGTCACTATTTTTATTATCCTTGGCATTATTCTCATCGTCTGGGCCATCAGCAAAGGTGGCGGCGGCGGTGGTGGTGGCTACATGAGCGGCCGAGGTGCCGGAGATATTGCTACAGGTATGCTGCTGGGCCATCTATTGGGCGGCGGGCATAGAGGTGGCGGTGGTTTTGGCGGTGGCGGCAGTGGAGGTTTCGGTGGTTTTGGCGGCGGTAGCTTTGGCGGCGGCGGCGCCAGCGGAAGTTGGTAATGTGACTCAGTTAAGCGAACTGCGTTGCGCTTGCTGTAATATACGATTGTCTGTTACAGAGAATAAAACAACGCAGATAATACCCAGTATCACCAGCATAGAGTTCTCGAAGTAGGCCGGTAGCACAGAGCTTGTAACTATAGCGTGCGAATCCTTTTCGATTTTGTGGCCAACACCAGCCTGTATTTTACTCAATACATCCAGCTCAGCCATAGTCTTGTTGAAATCATGTGCCAATTGCCGGTTGTTCAGTCCGGGTGCTTCTCTCCGTATGTTTGCCAATGCGATATCGTATTGTCTGTTGTAGTTGTATAAAGCGCTCTTTAATGCTGTCCAATGTATGCTTTCTTCCTCTGTCAGGTAAGTCTTTTCATAATCCTGCAGCAAACTATTGATGGCAGCATCATGTTCAGCTACTTTCAGTTGCAGTTGTTCCTGGTTGTATTCGGTATAGTGCTCCTGCAGCAGACGTTTCCTATAGAGGTGGTTGCTCAGCTCGTATATGTAAGTAGCGGGCATCAACCTGTCCTGGTATATAGCAGATATACTCTTATCCAGCGTGTTGAAATTTTTTCGCTCATAGAGGTTGCCTGCCAGTATGGTTGCCATAATAACTAATAATATAGCTGCTGCCTTCAGCTTGTACTGTATAACATAGGCCCATTTCATAACACACAGTTTTATAATCTGATTAAAGTTACCCATTATTATTGGTTAAGAAATGCTAAAAACATCACATGGTGATATTTGTCACTTCTCGCTAATAACAAGCATTCCATAGCTTTGCATATATGCGCTTGAATTTATGAGGACGGAACAAAACATAACCGGAATACATGCAGTCATTACCGGTGCTTCAGGGGGAATAGGTAAGGAGTTTGCCCGTCAACTGGCGTCCTGCGGATACAACCTTATGCTTATTGCACACCAGCAAGAGGGGCTGAATGAATTATCCGAAGAAATTGAGCGTCAATACGCGGTGCGTGCAGCAACACTGGTTGCAGACTTTACTAAGCCAGCTGATGTAATAGAAGTAGTGGTATATCTTAAAAATGCAGAGCGGGTAGATATGCTTGTAAATTGTGCCGGGTATAGCGAGCACACACCGTTTTATGAACAGGATGAAGCATCGTTATTAAATATGCTGAATGTGCAGGTCATGGCTACTGTAAGATTAGTACATGCAGCATTGTCAAAAATGATAGCACAGCGCAGTGGCAACATTATTACGGTTTCCTCACTCGCCGCATTTACTCCCGCACCCGGTGCCAGTATGTATTCGTCGTCTAAAGCCTTCCTCAATACATTTATGGAAACACTGCACATGGAGGTGCACAACTATGGCATAAAAGTGCAAAGTCTTTGCCCGGGCCCTACGCATACTGGGTTTCACCAGGGGCAGGATGTAGAAGAATCAATGGCAGGTATAGATTTCTGGATGGAACCGCAAGATGTAGTAGCCGCATCACTTCATGCACTCGAAAAAGGTGAGGTAGTATGTGTGCCTGGTGTCATGAATAAGGTCATTAAAAATGTCGCCCCAATGCTGCCACGAAGGCCCTATTACCACCTGGCCGAAAAATTAGCTAAGAAATACAGGAATGAAGAGGATAGCGATACCATGCCTGGTAGCGACTGACCGAATTAGATTTTGAGATTGTATAATACAAAGCTATTTTTGGCAGAGATTCCTGCTCATGATAGAAGTAAAAGACGTTTACAAAAGCTTTGGCGATAAGGAAGTACTGAAAGGCGTATCCGCAAAGATGCTGCCGGGAAAAACCAACCTCATCATCGGTACCAGTGGTAGTGGCAAGACGGTGTTTATGAAGTGCATGATCGGGCTGATAAAACCTGACAGGGGAGAGGTGTTGTATGAAGGTAAAAACCTGGGGACTATGGAGGAGGAGGAACTGAAAGAACTGCGCCAGAAGGTAGGTATGCTTTTCCAGGGTGGTGCATTGTTCGACAGTATGACCGTGGCGCAGAATATCCGCTTCCCACTGGATATGCTGACCAATATGCCTAAAGCTGAAAAAAACACCCGGGTGGATGAAGTGCTGGCACGTGTGAACATGGAAGGGGTCAATAAAAAATATCCTGCCGAGATAAGCGGTGGCATGAAAAAACGTGTAGCATTGGCACGTGCTATTGTTATGAACCCCAAATACCTGTTTTGCGATGAACCCAACTCAGGCCTCGACCCGCAAACATCTATAGTGATTGATGAACTAATCAGGGACATCACAAAAGAATACAATATCACCACGGTCATTAACACCCACGATATGAACTCGGTGATGGAAAGCGGAGACAATATCATATACCTGCACAAGGGGCAGAAGAAATGGGAAGGCAGCAGTAAAGACATCATCTTCAGCGATGATGAGGACCTGGATAATTTTATTTTTGCTTCAGAATTTTTAAGAAAGGCTAAAGAAGCCAGTCG
>JACFNS010000256.1 GCA_019454705.1 Taibaiella sp.
CGCCAACAGCTACCCATGTGTCATTGTCTCCACGGGAGGAATCGGTGCAAAGCCTGGTAAATGTAACTTACCCAATCAACCTGCTGCCCGGGCATCCTGATGTGGTAAAGGCAAAGGTAGCTAACGCTATACTGGGTGGTGGCTCTATGGGCCGCCTGTTTATGAACCTGCGCGAAACACACGCATGGACTTATGGTTCCTACTCTTCTATTTCCCAGGATGAACTGGTGGGTAACTTCACTGCATATGCACAATGCCGCAACGCTGTTACCGATAGCTCTGTTGCAGAGATATTGAACGAAATGAAACGCATGCGCGATGAAGAAGTATCAAAAGAAACTCTGCAGGAGCAAATTACTTATATGTCAGGCGGCTTTGCTATAGGCCTGGAGAATCCACAAACAGTAGCGCAGTATGCAATCAATATCGAGCGTTTCAACATGCCGAAAGATTACTATGCCAACTACCTGAAAAACCTGGCTGCTGTAACCACCAAAGACGTGCAGGAAGTATCCCGCAAATACATCAACCCTAATGCGGCGCATATAGTGGTAGTAGGCAGCAAAAGTGAAACTGCTGAAAAACTGAAGCGTTTTGATGCCGACGGCAAAATCACTTACTACGACAATTATGGCAACGTAATGCAGGAGGCTGTGGTAGCTACAGCACCGGCTGGTATTACTGCCGATGAGGTGTACAAAAACTACATCAAAGCAATAGGTGGCGAAAAAGCTATCAAGTCCATTAAGGACATCAAAACAATCAGCAACGGCTCATTCGCAGTAGCTGGGCAGGAAATTCCCATCAAAATAACAGAAATGAAAAAAGCACCTGCCAAATCATCTGTAATAGTTGAGGGTATGGGAATGGTATTGAATAAGCAGGTATTCGACGGCACCACAGGCTATATGGAAGGCGGTGGCCAAAAAATGCCATTAAACGAGGAGCAAATTGCTACTGCTAAACAGGAAGCTGATATATATGGCGAACTGACTCCCGAAAAATATGGTATCAAACGTCAACTTGCCGGAATGGACAAGGTAAACGGCAGCGATGTGTACAAAATAGAATCTACTGACAAAAGCGGTAAAAAGACTATTGAGTATTACGATGCCAATACTGGTTACCTGGTAAAACAATCTTCCGCTGAAGAGGGAACTGTTGAATACGGCGATTATAAAGATGCCGGCAATGGTTATTTCGTACCACACAAAGTGGTAATCAACAACCAGGGACAAATCATCACTGCCAATGTTGAATCAGTTGACATCAACAAAGGTATTGAGGATAGCAATTTCCAGTAATTGAATATATCTTTCAACACAAAGCCCCTGAAATTTCAGGGGCTTTGCTATTTCAGCTCGTCTATTTCCTTTTGTATTTTCTTCGGTAGTTTCACCTTCACCAGTTCGTAAGCCTTTTGCAGGTATTCTTTCCATTCCGCTTGTTTCAGTGCACTGCGTTTCTGCACGGCCACCCATTGGTTGCGGGCGAAGTACGGAGCCTGGATAATATGTTCCCTTTCTGTAAGTAGTGCGAAGTCTTCCGGCGTAACTTTAAAACTCACCTGGTCGTTATCATTAAAGCCTGTGATGCAAAACATTTTCTCCGCCACCATAAAGCACAGGTGGTCCTCCCATTTGATGCCCTCGTGTACGCCCTTGAGTGTACCGCAGAATTCCTGCATTTTTTCCGTAGTCATAATACAAAAATAATAAAGCGGGACGATTGCCCCGCTTTACCTTATTAACCTATTACCTTATAACCTTAACGAATCAACCACCGCATACCTGCGTATATATTCCTGCCCATAACCGGCCCCCATATCATAGATGCATCAAAGCCCACGCCGAATGGGTTATCAGAACCCATGATGGGCATGTCCTGCATGTAATTGGTGAGGTTTTCACCACCTACGTATATTTCAAATACCTCGTTCCATGTTTTGCTGATTTGTGCGTTCATCTGTATAAAAGATGGCGACTGGAATTCAGGCTGAGTACCGCCTGTCACATGGTCGTGCAGGGAAGCCACACGTTTTGTACCTATCCAGTTAATGGTATAGTCAAAGCGCCATGTATTCCTGGTTTCGTAGCCGATATTGGCAAAAGCCCTGTGCCTGGCCACCAGTGGACGCTCTTTAAGTACTCCTCCATAGGTAGTTTGTACATCGTACCAGCGGTATGCCAGCCGTACGTCCAGGTTGATAATCGGCTCGTAGTCGAACTGCCCTTGCAGGCTATTGGCAAAGGACATGCCATTCAGGTTATAAAACCTTACAGAATGTGCGTTCTCCACATCTACCACTACCTGGTTTTCAAAGTTGGTGTAGTAATAGTCTGCAGATACAGCGCCATCGCGGAACCCAAGCCTGAACTTCTGTGTCAAATTGACGCCGTAGTTCCAGGCTATCTCAGGTTTTAGCCCGTAAGGCAGGTTGGGGTCTGTGCCCAATACCTGGAAGCTACGTGCCGATGCCATATAGCCGATGTTCTCTGCCAGTATGCTGGCCGTGCGCTGCGCCCTGCCTACCGAACCACGAATGGCAGTACGCTCCCATGGTGCATAACGCACGTGCAACCTGGGTGTTACAAATGCGCCAAACAGGTTGTGGTAATCACCACGCAGGCCGCCTATCACGTTGAACTTTGTCAGGTAGTTGTACGAATACTCTGCAAACGCGCCCGGCACTACCTCGTTGCGGGTATATACCTTGTTCTCAAACTGCTCGTTGTAATTGTCCACCATTGTGCTCAACCCTGTTTTCAACTGGTGGTTGGTATTGCCCAGTATAGTCTGGAATATCCAGTTGGCATAAAAGGTATTCTGTGTAGCATCGTAATTGCGCAGGCCATATAATGCGCCTTGTTTATGGTGCAGGCCTGACAACTGCAACCCTGTACTTGTTCCGGGTTTCTGTGGGAACACTTTACCAATCTTCGCCCAACCCTCTATGCGTTTTGTGTTCATCTTAAAACCCCAGGGGTTGCCTGCTACTTGTTCAGTCCCATCGTTGTAATCCAGTTGGCCACCTGTCTGGTCCAAAAGAACCACTTTTACACCACCCTGTATTTCCAGTCCCTTTGGCCCGAAATAAAACCACCTGTTGAGGCCTGCAAACTGGCTGTTGAGTGGCTGGTCCATGAACCCATCGTTGTTTTGGTCTACCCTCAGCCACCTGCCGCTGCCATGCAGCATCAGGTTGCTCGACAGGTTTTCGTTGAACTCCTTCCTGTACACCAGGTTGCCTTCAGAACGTCCCTGTGCATTCTGGTACAGGTTGATATGCGCCTTAGGTTCTTTCTCTTCAAAAGGTTTGCGCAATTCTATGTTCAACTGTCCGGCAACACTTTCATAACCGTTCACCACACTGCCGGTGCCCTTGCTCAGCTGCATACCCTCTATCCAGCTACCGGGTGTATACGTCAAACCGGTAATGGCAGATAATCCCCGCACATCGGGTATATTCTCGCGTGTGATTAGTGTATATGGCCCTGCCAGCCCCAGCATCTGTATCTGCTTGTAACCCGATACCGCATCGGTAAAGGCTACATCTATAGACGGTGTGGTTTCAAAGCTTTCACTGAGGTTGCAACAGGCAGCTTTCAACAGTTCCCGCTCGCTGATGAACTCTGTTTTGCGGGTGTCCAGCAGGCCTACTTCGTTGCCTTTTTTACGGTACACTACTTCTACCTCTTTCAACTGTTTTACAGTCTTCAGTATAGTAGAAATATTATTCGGGCCTTCTTTTAAGGCTACCGTGTCCGCCACATAACCCTTCTGTTCAAAGACTATTGTTGTTGCCTCATCCGGCACCGACAGCCTGTAGGTACCGTCCCCACCCGTTTGTGTGCCAATGGTATATCCCGGTATTTTTACGATTACCCCCGGTATGGGCGTTTCTTCTCCTTTTATTTGTTCAAACACGGTGCCATATACCTGCCTGTCCTGCGCATAAGTATCTGCGATACTTACCAACAGCACAAGCAGTAACAGCACGGATGTGATGTTATTCCTTTTCATTTTTTTGTACTGTTTTTAAGTTAGTGGTCGCATGAGCCTGTGCGGTAGTTGCAGCAGGCGGGCAGTTTACTGTAAGCTTCTTCAGGCGCGGTAGCTGTTTCCGAATCGTGGCCGGCTGCGGCTACGCTTTTCAGAATTTCTTCCGCCGAAGTTTTAGATGGTTTGTATGTGACGGTCAGCATTTTGGTCTCTTTATTCCATTCTGCCAGTTTCACGCCTTTTACGTATGCGGCTTTCTCTATGCGCTTTTTGCACATACTGCAGTTGCCGCTCACCATCAGTGTATCAGTTTTGATATCTTTCTCCTGTGCAGGCGCTGCTACAGACAAGAAGATAAACGATAAGAATATGATTAAGTATTTCATCTAATTACGGTTTTATAATAAATAATGTA
>JACFNS010000257.1 GCA_019454705.1 Taibaiella sp.
TGGTTTGAATTAAAGCATGGCGCCGTAACTCCGACAACTGATGAATCATTGGAGGGGATGGAATATCTGCAGAATTTTTATTACAAAACCGAACCCCAGTCGGCTGAAATGCAATGCCTGATAGACGGGCCTGATAAGTATGTAAAAAACCTGGTATTGCCCTGGGGTTTAGAAATATTGGAAATGTATATGCAGAATGGCCAGCCCGATGATGGGGGTGTTCATTTCGCAGCATGCTCATATACAACCACGCCCGAGTATGCCAATGTGATGTGGCCGCATGGTATGGTCATATACCTGTCCAACAGTTCGGGTGAGCCCTTGTTGGATAACGGCAACTATCTGACTATATTCCATAACAAGGGGGCGGATCTTGCTTCTTTATGCCCTCCAAACTGTAATGTATATATACAACCTGATCTGTAATGCCTGTTAATATTATCATTACAGCTTTCTTCGAATTGTTGGCGATAATGGCAGGTTTATATTGTTGGAAGGAATTGAGCTTGCCATACAGGTTTTTGTTGGTCCAGGTTGTTTTAGCAATAATATTTGAAATAACAGGATGGGCAATAAACAAGTTTTTGTTTGTTAATAATCTTTGGTTGTTCAATATATATGTAATCATAGAAGTGTGGTTGTTGGGTTTGGTGTGCAGTATGTTTATTACTACAAAAAAAATAAAAACCCTGATTAGGTTATTATTAGTGCTGATAACAATAGGCTGGATAGCAGGTGTCATTGTCAAGGGCTTTTTCGAGTTTAACAATTGGGTAGTTGTTGCGATGGCTATATTTTGTGTCGTTTTTTACATGATAGCCCTGTTTAACAGCTCAATATTTGGTCATAAGAAAGTCCTTGCCCAGCCTTTTTTTTTAGTAGCTATTGCTATTATTATATATTATGCCACTATTATCCCGTTGATTGGCTTAATGAATCAATTGGTCAGAGATAATCTATATATTGCCAATAGACTTTTCAAGATAAATGCAAGTGTTGCAATTCTCCGCTACGCATTAATAGCTATCGCATTCTATCTTTACGGAAGACAAGCAAAAAGAGCTCATGTTGCATAACGATGTAGTGCTGACAGTCCTCGTCAGCACATTGCTGATACTGTTACTCGTTGCCGGTGTTATCATTACTATGATACTGGCCAACCGCCGCCATGTGCAGCAAGAGGTGAAGATGGCGCAGATGCAGGTAGAATATGAAAAAGAACTCCGTACAGTTGAAAATGAAGTGCAGGAACAGGTGCTGACCAATGTAGCCCGCGAATTGCATGATAATATAGGCCAACTCCTCACTCTCATCAGGCTGCAGCTGGAACAGGAAAAGCTGGATAATGATGAGATAGCACACAAGTTGGCACCTGCAGATAATACCCTTAGTGAAACTATAGACCAGGTACGCATGCTCAGCCATAGCCTCAATACCGATTACCTGGAGACACAAGGCCTTAATTATGCAATTGAAAAAGAAGTGGACAGGTTGTCCAAACTCAGGAAGTTGAAAGTGCATTGGCATACCGACGGGGTAGAGCCATCATTTGATAAAGGTAAACGCATCATGATATTCAGGATGCTGCAGGAGGTCGTCAATAATACACTGAAGCACTCGGGGGCGAAAAACATATCCATTGCCCTGCAGGCTACCGGTGGGTTTGCATTAGAAATAAAGGATGACGGGCGTGGGTTTGACAAGGAACAAGTACTGGCTACCGGCAAGGGTTCCGGCCTGACTAACCTGCAAAAAAGGGCCAAGCTGGCTGGACTATCGCTTAATATCACATCAGCTATCGGCAAAGGCAGTATATTTACCTTTTCAGAGAGTTGATCCATGTCATACGCCATAGATATTTTCCTTGTAGATGACCACCCCATAGTTCGTAACGGGCTCAAAGCCCTGGTAGAACGGTTGGGCAATTATAAAGTAACAGCAGAGTACGACAATGGGGAAGAATTGATAAATGACTATCCATTTGCAGCCTCGCCCGACCTGATAATTATGGACCTGGCTATGCCCATAATGGATGGCACCGAAACAGTCATAGCGCTAAAGCAAAAAGGCTCAAAGATACCCGTGCTGATCCTCACGCTGGAAACGGATGAACGCACCATTATCAACCTCTTCAGGCTTGGCATCAGGGGGTACCTGCCCAAAAGCTCAACAGCCGATGTACTGCGCAAGGCAATAAGTGATGTAATGAGCACAGGATACTACCATAATGAAATGCTGGCTAAAGCCCTCCTGTCTCCGGACGACGTAGTGCTGGATGAACGTCAGCAGGTACTCAACCAGGTAAGCCAGCGCGAACGGGATTTTCTGAAACTGGTATGCGACGAGAACGAGCCCACCTACGAGCAGATAGCCAATATAATGGAAGTGAGCCGCCGCACAGTGGATGGCTATCGGGAATCGCTGTTCACCAAATTTAATATCAGGTCTAAAACAGGGCTGGTATTATTTGCCATTAAGTACGGTATCGTAAAGCACATATAAATAAAAGAGTCCGCACTTGTGGCACGGACTCTTTAAAGAAAATATTATCCCTTAAATTTTATACTTGATAAGCCTGAGAATCTCTATGAGCATATCAGGCGTAAAAAGTTTCTTTTTGCAATGTAATATGCGGCTGAGTATCTGCTGGTCGGTTTTAAGGTGCGTAGCCAGTTCCGCCTGTGTCACTTTTTTAGCTTCCATATATGCCTGCAACCCTTCAGCTATAACCTCGTACATATTCTTTGGCGGTTTCTTAGACGCCAGTATTTCGTTGATACTGCCGGCCCTGGCGTATTTCAGAAATTTTTCGAGGAAAGCCTCTGTCAACGGGGTTTCGCCGTTTATCACCTTAGAATAATAGTAGGGCGTTACTTTTATTTTTGCAGCTATTTCACCTTTTGTCGCAATGTTGCGGCGCTTCATCAGTATGGCTGCGGCCTGCTTCAGTTGCAGCGGCTTAACATCTTTTACGTGTTTCGCTTTTGGAGGCATTATCTATGAAATTTGTGTAAATATACATATATCTGTCAGTTATTACAATCTTAATGTAAAATTGGTGCGTTAATTTTTTCGCCTGCCGACCGATTACATAAAGGTATGAATACCACAGAATTTTTGTTATTGTCTTACCATCATAAACAGGTACTCATTGTCAGGAAACAGGGCCATTACGGTGTCGGTTGAATTGCTTTTATAGTCGGGAGCGGCGCCTGTCGGCAGCTTGCCGCCAGTCATATTACCGGCTGCTTGTCCCGCTGCATCTTTAAACTCTATATAGGGCACTTCAGTCTGTTGCACCATAAATGCCAGGTTATCTGTCACAAAGCTGCCATCTGCTTTCTTATGTACATATTCTGCATTAAATCCCTTCCTGATGGTTATACGGCGGTACCGCTCTTCAGGGGTTAATGTATTCCACTCGTTAGTATAGCCAAATGTGCTGCTATAAAGGAATGCGCCTATCGATATCCATGTGGTTTCATTACCTGCTCCCTTAAGAAAGGCATTGCGGCCGGTACCTTTTAATGCAGGGTCAAGGTAATAAGTATTATCACCGGGCTCAGGTTGTATACGTACCCGTGCACCTGTTATCGCATAGTCGTCATTATACCAGTTGTTATAGTAATAATCTGCCGAATACCAGTCCATATGATATGTAATACCCTTGGCGAAGGTGCTGCCGGGCAACCTCTTAGTTTCGCCCGCATCTATCACTATCCTGTTTGCCAGGTTTGTATTACCGGCATAGTCGGCCGCTGTTGTGTAGAAATCCAGCGTCAATGGCTTGTCAATCCTGTTTACAAAGGTAACATCCGTATTATCATCTGCTTTCTTCTTACATGCTACTGCAAGGGTTACTGTCAGTAATAATAACAGGGCTGATGGCTTTAATACTTCTTTGAGCATAACTAAAGTGGTTTGTAATCAACTAAGTTAAGCAAAAATCAGTGTATTAACGGGTGATAGTAAAAGGTATCTCCCTGCTCTGTCCCGACATCATAATACGGAATATATACACACCGCTGGGCAGGCTGCCGTCTATATCGATTACCCGTTCCATCCGTTGGTTTACTGTAGTTACCATATCAGCATACACTACCATACCCAGCACATTTACCACCTCGTATGGCATCATTTGGTCTTTGGTTACTTTGGCTCTTATAGTGAAGTTGCCCTTGTTAGGATTAGGGAACAGAATGAGTTCTTCTGTTTCTGCTTCTCCGGCGTTTACCACCACTATGGTAATGGCAGAGCTGCTGCAGCCATTTAGTGTAGTAACTAATGAGTAGGTGCCCGATGCTGCTGTTGTTACATTTTCCAGCACGGGGTTCTGCACCAGCGAGCCATAGCTGTTAGGGCCTCTCCATTGGAATGATGCGCCTGTT
>JACFNS010000258.1 GCA_019454705.1 Taibaiella sp.
CATTACTGGCAAAAGGTGAACAGGTACGGGTATGGAACCGCACTTTGGAGAAAGCAAAAGCCCTGGAACAATACGGCGCAATAGTAGCAGACAGTCCTGCAGATGCAGTAAAGGGAGTGAGCCGTGTACATATAGTTGTATCGGATGATGCTGCTGTGGAGGAGGTATTAACAAATGCAGAACAAGTACTAACTCCCGGTGCAATAATAATAGACCATACCACTACCACTGTAGAGGGTGCCATAAAACGCACAGAACAATGGAAGGCGAAGGGTTATGCCTATGTACATGTACCCGTGTTTATGGGTCCTGCCAACGCGCTGGACAGTACGGGTTATATGCTGATATCGGGCGATCAGGCAATAGTGCAACGGGTAATGCCCTGGCTGGAAACCATGACAGGACAAGTATTGAACTACGGCGATACTACAGGCAAGGCTGCGGGTGTAAAACTCATCGGCAACCTGTTTCTGCTGGCCTTAACGGGCGGTATATCTGACATGCTCTCCCTGGGCAGTGCGGTGGGGGTTACAGGGCAGGATATTGCTACCCTGTTTGACGCATGGAACCCCGGGGCATCTACACCCGACAGGCTGCACCGTGTGCTGAAGAACAACTTCGACCACCCATCGTGGGAACTACAGATGGCCAGAAAGGATGCAAGACTAATGATACAGGAAGCAGCACGAGGCGGCAAAACCATTCCGGCTACTGAAGCGATAGCGAAACAAATGGATGAATGGATAGCCAAAGGTTATGCGAAAAAAGACTGGATGATAGTGGCATCGGGGAGTTTGTAGATGGCGTTACAAACACCATACCTGGTACATCCTCGTTTAGAAACGAGGACGAGGTGGGGTAACCGAAACCGTTCAGGGATATCAAAATTAACTGGCATTATTATTGCGTTTATTATTAAATCAGTAGGAAAAACATCAAGAAATGCTATCTTATAAAACCTCTATTACCTGCTTAATTCTCGCACAGATTGTGTTATCTGTTTCTTGCAGTAAAGTTGGTCCCGATAGTAAGGAGAGCAATCCCTGTCTTACAAATGCGAATTCACCTTACTACATTTCTTTTACCGGCAAGCCTTTCGCCGGCGACACTTTAGTTTTTAGTGTTGATGCACCGTCAAATGTTAAAAAGACATGGCAATTCAGGGGGTATTACGCTTCTCATGGGGAATATTTAATGGACAGTAACCCTCAATATGTCTACCGGAAACGTGGGTTATACCATGTAAGTGTTATCATAAATGATGACACGTTCAATTCAAAATGTCAAAATCCTGAATTGCAAATAGAAATAGGTGAACCGTATGTCCTTTCAGAATTAAAAAACATACCTGGCGAAAGGTATTGGCGGGCATATGCAGATAGCTTACGATTTCAAAGCAGTAAAGTAGATACCATCGCAATATATAATGACACGTTTGGTTTGTTTATGGTAAATGAAATGACTCTATCGATAAAAAACAAATTACTTACAGCAAAGGGGAAAATCATTCCGCCTGACGGAAATGAATTCTATGTATTTTCTGACACGGCGGTTGTACATGCACTGGAATGGGAAACAGTTTTTTATTACCATAAAAAAGATAGTGTTGTGTATATGTCACACCCATATCAGGGTGGTTACATCCAGGAGGGTAAGTACCCTTCTCGTAGGGCATATGGCATTACCACCGTTTATCATTCTTCTAAGTAGCATGCAACATGACACCTCGGCGGCTTGTATATTGTTCATATATTTAATACAGAATGAAACGCCTGCTGAAATACACACTCATACTACTGGCATTGCTGGTGATTTTTGTAGTATCGGTGGATATGTGGGTGACTTACACTGTAAAGCAGCAGTTGTATGACGATATACAAACTATCGGACACAGAAAAGTAGGGCTGCTGCTGGGCACATCAAAATACGTAGCAGGCGGCCGTGTGAACCTGTATTACAAATACCGCATAGAGGCGGCGGTGGCATTGTACAACGCGGGCAAGATAGATTTTATACTGGTAAGCGGTGACAACAGGAAAGAAAACTACAACGAACCCTGGACGATGAAAAAAGACCTAGAAGCAGCAGGCATACCTCCCGGCAGGATAATACTGGACTATGCCGGCTTTCGCACCCTTGACAGCATATTACGCAGCAGTGCAGTATTCGAGGCTGGCAGTATCATTGTTATATCACAACGGTTTCACAACGAGCGGGCGTTATTTATAGCCAATCGCAAGAGCATTAACGCCATAGCCTACAATGCACAAGACCCGCCGCAGCACCTGCAGGTAAAAGTGATGATACGCGAAAAACTGGCGCGGGTAAAAATGCTGCTCGACCTGGTGTTTAATAAACAGCCGAAGTTTTACGGGGATAAGGTGATGATAGAGGATACGAGTACAGTGCCGGTGCAGGATACTGTGATGGTTGCAGAGTAGTGAAGTTGCAAACGCTGTACCGGTTAATCCTCGTTGTAAACGAGGACTAGTGAAGTTGCAAATATTTCCCTAGTAGTTATTAACTTCTTTATATGTCTTGCCTTTATCAGTTATCCATTCTATAGTACCCGCACTTTGTCGGCCCAAAACAATATTTGAGGCGGCACTAGGACTATTAAATATAGCATCCTCGGAAAACTCATAGTACTCACCCTTATCGACAAGTATTGACTTATCAATTAAGTTTTGTTGTAACTTTCTATATGTTTCGGTGATAGACGGTGTTAAACTTTTACTTGCCTTAGAACCCTTAACCACTATAAAACCTAATTCATTTTCGTACATTTTAGCATCAAGTGATCCACTCTTTATTTTATATAAGACAAAATGACTACTAGGTGACTTGTCAATTTTTTCTTTAGAATCGGTTTTAATTATTGCAGGCTTTAGGAAATTAAATCCCATAATTGGAAAAATCAACTTCATTTGCTCTAAAAAATACTCCATGTCTGAAATATCAGCTTCATGTAAAAATGGTATCGATGGTGACTGAGTATTTTCAATTTCAGCAGTTTTGGCTTCTTTAGCTATTGCTATCAATCTAGATTCTAAATATTTAACCTGCGTTTTTGTAAGCAAATCATCTTTACTAATAAAAAACACAAGCTCTTCAAAATCTCTATTCGGGTCTCCTAAATGCTCTTTAATGGCCTCAGCTTCTCCGATGTATATTCTTTCAATAAACGAAGTAGAATTGGGTTTGGACTTTAGACAATATACTCCCGGATTTGAAAACTCTGGTCTACTTAAAACATCATTAATGGATATTCTAGGGGAATAGAATGCTTTACCTACCCAATTCCCAATTTCTGCATACCTAGGCCCATACTCGTTCCCGTCCAACATATATATTGTGAGTTTTTTTCCCATGTTATAAAGTCTTTGCAGTTAAAATACAAGCCAAATATCTCCAAATAATATTGTAAACCAACAACTCTATTTCATACTAAGCAATTTCAACCTCAACCACTAACCAAACCCAAATTTCCTCTCACTCCTCAATCGCTTCAATACCCCGTCTGCCCATCTTATATCATGTATTTTTCAGTTTTTAGTTTTAACTTTTGAATTTAAGCGGAGTACCCTTACCTTTGCGCCAAATTTCGGTAATATTCTTTCTTTTTATAATTAACAGATATGCCAAACGTTGGCAAAATAAAGCAAATCATTGGTCCGGTAGTGGACGTGTACTTTAGCGGTGACAACAAACTGCCTGACATTTATAACGCATTGGAAATCAAGCGCGAAACAGGCGAAACACTGGTACTGGAAGTACAGCAGCACCTGGGCGAAGACAGCGTACGTTGCGTAGCGATGGACAGCTCTGAGGGCCTGGTACGCGGTATGGAAGCTGTTGATACAGGCAAGGCGATAGCTATGCCTGTAGGCGAGCAGATATATGGCCGCCTGTTTAACGTTACCGGCGATGCGATAGACGGATTGCCACAGCCCAATAAAGCTAACGGCCGCCCGATACACGCTAAACCCCCGAAATTTGAAGACCTGAGTACCGCATCTGAAATCCTGTTTACAGGTATCAAAGTAATTGACCTGATTGAGCCTTATGCAAAAGGTGGTAAAATCGGTCTGTTTGGCGGTGCGGGCGTAGGTAAAACCGTATTGATACAGGAATTGATTAATAACATCGCTAAAGCATATAGCGGTGTATCGGTATTTGCAGGTGTGGGCGAGCGTACACGTGAGGGTAACGACCTGATGCGTGAGATGATTGAAGCAGGTATCGTAAAATATGGTGACAAGTTCAAACACAGCATGGAAGAAGGCGGTTGGGACCTGAGCACCGTAGATATGGAAGAACTGAAAAAATCACAGGCTACATTCGTATTCGGACAGATGAACGAACCTCCCGGAGCACGTG
>JACFNS010000259.1 GCA_019454705.1 Taibaiella sp.
GTTTAGCGTGGTTTGTGTAAAGTTGTTGTATGCGTCGTATAAATAGGTGGAAGTGCCGTAATGGTGCTTACGATTCTCCCATGCTTCGAATACTGTACGCTGTATCAGGCTGTCGCGCAGGGTGAAACGATAAGATGTCAGTACCTTGCCGCGGTTGCGGGGCAGTTCGGTACTGGGGTATTCGCGTGCTAAAACAGTGCTGTCGTTAGGTGTGCTGAGTTCTACTATGCTATGTTGTGTACGTGGATGGTCGTAAGGGGGCACACAACCGAAGCGTGTAATAATAAGTATAACAGGTGTGCTGTCCCGGAATGAATACTCATAAGTTTTGCAATAGCCTTCAGCCACCTTTGGGTTAAAATAGGTAGCTGTGCTATCTGCAACAATCAAGCCTGTGCTGTCATACCAATTTTTGATGACTGAATACAAAGTGCCTTTTGCCGCTTCCTCATTTCCTTCAGTATATTTCAGCCGGGTGTATTTGTAGGTGGTTACCGTTTTAAGCGGTCCGTTCATGCCCAGGCTGGTGTGTAGGCTATATACCAGTTGTTCGCGGGCGTGCTGCGCCGATACATTCAGTTTGCAGAATAAAAACAGGAGTACCAGATATTTATTCATCCCAATAAGTGTATACATACTCTTCGAATCCGTCTGCGATAAAACCGTTGAATGGCTCGTAGGATATTGCTATTGCCAGGGGGTTGTTATGCTTGTCTTTTTCCAAAACAGTCCTGTAGATTTTCGACTCTGTACTGTTTGTTTTATTTTGTACAGTTATGACAGTGTTATCACTCCCGTAGTTATATCCATATAGCGTAGTAGCGTCCGGTTCGTCATCTGTTACCTTTACTGATATAGAGCCATCCGGATTGAAACTGGATGTTTGTATGCCAATTACATTTTTTATATCAGAAATGTCCTTACCAATAAAGTTTGTAATTGTCCTTTTGTTATCCTTCCATTCTACAGTTTGTGTAATTATGTCTCCTGATGGGTTGGTAACTGTTGCTCCTGTAAATACATGATTGTTGTCATATAGATATGTTGTAAGCGACTTCCCAATGAGAATTTCCGCATCTCCATAATATTCTTCAGTTGTTAAATCCATATTGCCATTTTCTCCAAACATGCTGATTCTTTTGGTAATCATATTTCCTTTTATCCACCCATTTTCAGTTTTAACGACAGCGCCATAGCTGTACTTTGTCAGCGTTTTTACCTTGCCGTTCAACATCTCTTCTTTTAGGTGTGTTATTTCAGCGGGATTGAATTGAGAAGTACCTGTTCCCTTTTCTTGGTTGTCTCCGGCACATCCTGAAAAGGCTAATAGGCCACATGCGGAGATGATGAAAAAATAGGATGTAAATAATCTGTTTGCAATTGAATGTATAATCATGTTCTTGAGTTATTTCGTAAAAATAATGTTTTATTCTGCTGTATGGAATACTATTTAAGGTAATAGATATCCAGAGTCAAGTTATTCATAGTAGCTATAGAGTATTCAGATGTTTCGGTTAATTGTGCCATTCCCTCCTGATTCAGTAAGTAGAATAGGGTTGCCGTGATTATCTATATCGTTAACGGTAAATTAAAAGTATAATGGCTATAAAAAATCAACGCCTATATTTCTGGCAATTTTTTTTAGTATAATATTTGGCAGAATCAAAAATAATTATTTACTTTGTTGTGAAATTGCTATTAAGGAGACGTCCTCATTTCTTCAATACGTTACAGGTAACAGGCCACCTTCAAGCGCGAAGTTTTACAGCATAAACTTTTTGAACCATGGCAGACGTTACTGAAGTCATACATAAAATAAGTTATGAAGTTAATAGTGAATCGCTGATAAATGCGACAAAAGCTATACAGTTGCAGATTGCAGAGTTGCAGAAATTGAGTGCGGCACTTGACAGGCATTTTGTAAGCTTTAATAAATTGTCAGATGGTAATGAGCGACAATTGGGACAATTAGGGCAACAGGTAGAGGTTACCAGTAAAAGGTTACCATTAACAGTGGCCGGTGGCGAGTGGAACACGCAGGGATATTACGACAGCTACTTCAGCAAGGCGAAGGCTGCGGCAGATGATTTCATCAGTAGTTACAGCGCGGCGCAGTTGGTGGATAAAGAAGCATCGCACCCTTATATTGTGGAGGCCAGTACTGACTGCCCCGACTGCCAGGGCCGCGGCCACGTGCAGCGCGATTGTGAAAGCTGCCCTACCGGGGTAGAGCTGGCGCAATGCCCCGCCTGCGGCGGCAACGGGCAGGTGAGCCGCAACCCCGGCCAGCGGATGATTATTCCGCACGAGGAAATGAAGAACGGCACGCCCATACAGATAGTGAACCCCGATGTCAACATCAACATACACCACCGCAGTGTATGCCGCCAGGTGATGCAGCTGGTAATAGAAGCCCTGCACCTGCACAAGACCGATGAAGCACAGAGCGGCGTAGCCAAAGCCATAGACCAGGAGCGCCTGTACAAGTTCATCAACACCATCAGCAACGATATGTTTGATAAGATAATACACGATACCCTGCGCGACATAATTGCTTACCGCAATGCGGAGCCCGGCGCCAATGCATTCCGCATCATTAAGCCCACGCAGTTCCGTATAAAGACCGGTGCCGACCTGCTGGCCGAATACAGCGAGGGCACCAAAGCGGGCATGCCCGTATTCATTCGCCGCCGCATGGCTATGGACTTTGTGGACAAACAATACAGCGGCGACGAACTGATGAAAAAGAAAGCCCAACTAATAACCGAGCTGGACGAACTGAGCGTACTCAGCACCGAAGAAATAACCACCCTGCACGGCACAGGCGCCATTACCCGGGAAGACATCACCTACAGCCGCCGCCTGCCCCTGCTGATAGACGAACTCATACATACTCGCGGTGCGCACTGGTTTATGAACGCTGCAATAAAAGATATAAAAGCCAGTAGTAGTCACAACAGAACGATGGATTGATTAAGCTGGGATTAGATTAACGATGTTTGTGTTCTATACTGATAGACTAGGGTGTCTTACCACCTAGGTTGTGATGATATATTTCTCTGTATGGAATGTATAAAGTCTAACACATTGCGTAAATTTATGGATAAGATAGATTTTATGCGATTGAATGCCCTTACTAAGGACGATACGAAAATAACAGTGGAAATTGATCAAACCCCAAATAACTGTCCGTATTGTCATAGAGTTATTATTTCAAAACTTATTAGCTCATTTGCTGCAGGCGATGATTTGAGAATTGTATTTCGATGTCCAAATGATGAATGCGAAGAGATTTTTATTGGAATGTATACGCCACTATACAGTAATACATATAGTTTAAGCGGAATAAGCGCAGGAAACTTCTCAGCAAAAAAATATTCGATAACGATTACTGAGATATCGCCTGTGTTTATTGAAATATATAATCAGGCAGAATTTGCTGAACAGAATAACTTGATACATATTTCTGGAGTGGGGTATAGAAAGGCTCTGGAATTTTTAATAAAGGACTATCTTATACTATTGAAACCAGAAGATGAAGAACAAATTAAGAAAAAGCCTTTAGGCAATTGTATAAAAGAGTCTGTTGACAATAAAAACTTAAAAACGGTAGCTGAAAGAGCTACATGGTTGGGTAATGATGAGGCCCACTATATTAGAAGGTGGGTAGATAAGGATATTACTGATTTAAAGCGATTGATTGATCTCTCTGTACATTGGATTGAAATGGAAATAGAAACAAAAAAGTATTTGGAGGGCATGCCATAACACCAATCCCCTCACCCCCGCAACCGAGAAAAACACCCTATTTCAACCTGCTGCACTGGTGCAGGCCGTAAGTTTCGTAGCCCATGTGGCGGGCGTCAAAAGTCTGGCGTTTCATGCTGTTGATTTCGCCCTGTGTCTTGTCACATATCATACTGTCGCGGTACGATGCTACATACCCGTCGCTGAATATCAGCACACAGCCCCAGCAGCTTTTTTTGTCTTTGCTGCATGCGGTTAGTAGTATAGTTGCCAGTAGTATTATTAAGGCTGTCCTCATCTCTTCACACAATTGCTGAAGGAAGTGGTATACACTATCCTGCCTGTATTGTCCTTGGTCTCCAGCGGGTTGTTTTGCATATCTCTTATCTCCTTTTTGCTGCGGTCGCAAAAGGTCTCTTTAAACACCACTCCATCGGCGTTTACATCACACTCCCAGCAGCTCTCCTTGTTGCAGGATGCCAGCCCCAGGCTTATGCATATGAGTAGTACAGCGGTACGCATTCCTTAAAGTTACTCAATTTCTGTTTTCAAAGACAGGATTATTGCTGTTGGCAGTTATCAATACGCCAAAGCATATAACCCGGCTCATTTGATTCAAATGTTTTGCCCGAT
>JACFNS010000260.1 GCA_019454705.1 Taibaiella sp.
TTCGTTCAACTGGCCTTTTTTGAATTCTGCCAGTACATCAGGTAGCTTTGATTCCATTTCGCGCAGAAAAGTTTCTTCAAACTCTTTTACGCTCTTAACAGGCACCTGCTGGATGAGGTTGTTAGTACCCAGGTAGATAATTGCTACCTGCTTTTCAACCGAGAACGGGCTGTACTGTGCTTGTTTCAGTATCTCCACGTTACGGGCACCTTTATCCAGTACAGTTTTAGTAGCGGCATCCAGGTCACCACCGAATTTAGAGAAGGCTTCCATCTCGCGGTAGAGCGCCTGGTCCAGTTTCAGCGTACCGGCTACCTTCTTCATTGATTTGATCTGCGCACTACCACCCACACGGCTAACTGATATACCTACGTTGATGGCAGGGCGGATACCTGATAAGAACAGGTTAGACTCCAGGAATATCTGGCCATCGGTAATAGATATCACGTTGGTAGGGATGTATGCAGATACGTCACCCGCCTGTGTTTCGATAATTGGTAATGCTGTCAGAGAACCACCACCTTTTACCTTGTTCTTAAGACTGTCAGGCAGGTCGTTCATGTTTTTAGCGATGTTGTCATCGTTAATCACCTTCGCAGCACGCTCCAGCAAGCGGCTGTGCAGGTAGAATACGTCACCGGGGTAAGCCTCGCGGCCCGGAGGGCGGCGCAGCAGCAGCGATACCTCGCGGTAAGCTACGGCTTGCTTAGACAGGTCATCGTACACCACCAATGCAGGGCGTCCTGTATCGCGGAAGAACTCGCCTATGGCAGCACCTGCGAAAGGAGCGTAGAACTGCAGCGGAGCGGGGTCAGACGCGGAAGCCGCTACTATGGTAGTATAAGCCATAGCGCCGTTTTCTTCCAGGGTCTTCATCACACCGGCAACGGTAGATGCTTTTTGCCCGATAGCAACATATATACAGTAAACAGGCTGGCCTGCTTCGTAGAATTCTTTCTGGTTGATGATGGTATCGAGACAGATGGCTGTTTTACCCGTCTGGCGGTCACCGATTACCAGCTCACGCTGTCCACGGCCGATAGGAATCATCGCATCTATCGCCTTGATACCTGTTTGCAGCGGCTCTTTTACCGGCTCGCGGAAGATAACACCCGGTGCTTTACGCTCCAGTGGCATCTCGTACAATTCTCCGGTGATGGGGCCTTTACCATCGATAGGCTCGCCCAGTGTGTTTACCACACGGCCAACCATACCCTCACCTACATTGATAGAGGCGATTTTGCCGGTACGGCGCACTTGCGCCCCTTCTTTAATGGTTCCACTTTCACCCATCAATACCACACCCACGTTATCTTCTTCCAGGTTCAGCGCTATAGCTTTTACACCGTTCTCAACAAACTCAACCAGCTCACCCTGGCGAACGCCGTTGAGGCCGTAAACACGGGCGATACCATCACCCACCTGCAGTACGGTACCCACTTCTTCCAGGTCGGCAGAAGCGTTGAAGTTGGTTAATTGCTGGCGAAGAATCGCCGAAATTTCATCCGGTTTAATTTCAACCATGATATTTATTATTTATAATCGTTTATAAAAATTTCAAATCCAAAGTTAGCGTAAGTCCATCACATATATGTTCTTACGGAATTGTGCTTTTACATCGTTCAGGTCGCGGCGTATGCTCGCGTCAAACAATTTATCGTCCAGTTGCAGTACGAAACCACCTATCAGCTCTTCTTTCACTTCTTCCACCAGCTCGATAGTAGCACCGGGCATTGCAGCGCTCACCTTAGCCATTACCGACTCTTTCAATGCGGCGCTGGCAGGGGCGGCGGTAGTCAGCTTCACCGTCCTGATGTTTTTCATCTCTTTGTACTGCTGTATAAAGGCGTGGGCTATCTCGGGCAGGTTCTCTTCACGGCCCTTGTTCACCAGCAGTTTTACAAAAGCCTGTGCCAGTGGTTTCAGGCTGTCGCCTACCACGGCGTTGATGATATCCAGCTTTTTATCTGCATGTATTACCGGGCTGCGCAGTACAGTGGTAAACTCCCGGCTGTTGCGGCAGATGCTGTCCAGGTACTTTATATCCGCCAAAGTATCTTCCAGGCTGTTTTTCTCAACAGCGAGGTCTATCAGAGACTTGGCATAACGTGCGGCAAGACGTGGATTCGGCATATTATATATTTACCTCCCTCCTTGCGGAGCGGGGAATGTTTATTAATTAGTTCAGTTTAATTTCTTCAACCAGCGTGTGCGCATAGGCATTCTGTGTGTCAGCACCGGCCAGTTCTTTACGCAGTACTTTCTCAGCCACTTCTACTGCCAGGTTACCTATCTGGTTTTTCACCTCGGTAAGGGCGGCCATTTTCTGCTGCTCTATCTGCAAGCGTGCATCTGCCAGCATCTTGTCTGTTATGGCTTTGGTATCTTCCTTAGCCTTGCTGATGATGCGCTCCTGCTCTATACGTGCTTCTTTCAGCATAGCGGTACGCTCTTCGCGGGCTTTAGCCATCAGTTGCTCGTTTTCGTTCTGCATCTGAGCCATTTCTTTTTTCAGGCGGTCGGCGGCAGCTATAGACTCAGCAATACCTGTTTCACGCTCGCTCAAAGATTTCAGGATGGGCCCCCATGCAAACTTGCGCAGGATGAAAAACACCGTCAGAAAAGCCAGCAGGGTCCAGAAAAACAACCCGAAATCAGGAGTTAACAATTCCATATATTATTATTTATATAAAGTTTGTATTTGGTAAAGTTAAATAACTGCGCCCATTGCCCTCTGCTCAGGGCGCAGTTAAGTTTTTTGTACGTAAGCTATTACAGTACGATGGCCAACAGACCCGCGATAACGCCGAACAGGGCAACACCCTCTACGAACGCAGCAGTCAGGATCATGTTTGCACGGATGTCACCGGCAGCTTCAGGCTGGCGCGCGATAGATTCTACCGCACCTTTACCAATCTGGCCGATACCAACACCTGCACCCAGTGCAGCGATACCCGCACCTATAGCACCACCTGCAGCGGCAGTACCATCAATAGCTAACATAATTGTGTTTAACACTGACATGTTATTTGGTTTTAATTGTAAAAAAACTCTTTATTGCCTCACCCCAAGGGGTGTTTTCTTTTATTAGTTACCACCGTCACCTCCCTTCAGGGAGGCAGGGAGGGTTTAGTGCTCTGCATGCGCCTCATCATGATGATGCGCTTCTTCTACAGCCTGGCCGATGAATACCGCCGTCAGGTTGGTAAAGATGAACGCCTGTATGGCAGCCACCAGCAGCTCCAAAAAGAACATGAAGATGCTGAATGCCAGTGATACAGGTGCAAAGCCCCAGCCCGCTACCTTGCTGATACCACCAAATATGAATATCATAGAGATAACGCTCAGTATTACTATGTGTCCCGCCATCATGTTGGCGAAAAGACGTATCATCAATGCTACGGGCTTGATAAACAACGAGATAATCTCGATAGGCACCAGCAGCAGCTTAACGCCCGTAGGTACGCCCGGAGGATTCAGTAAGTGGCCCCAGAAATGCTTGTTACCATTCACCACCATTACTATAAATGATATTATAGCCAAACAAGCTGTTACCGCGATGTTGCCCGTAAAGTTGGCGCCACCGGGCAGCAGGCCCAGCAGGTTGTTGATCCATATAAAGAAGAACAAAGTGAGCAGCAGGGGCATGAACTTCATGTACTTGCTACCCAGGTTAGGCTTGGCCACCTCATCGCGGATGAAGTTCAGCACAGGCTCCAGTGCGTTCTGGAAACCGCTGGGTGCCTTCATCACACCATTCTTCTTGTATTTCTTAGCTACGTTGGTCATGATTACCAGCAGCAGTACTACTGAAATAATCATAGACAATACGTTTTTAGTAATAGAAAAATCTATAATAGATGCGCCGTCTTCAGACACAATTTTCTCCTTCATGCCATGCTCAATATGGTAACCATTGTAGCTCTCGTGGCCGTGGTGAAATTTAGAAGCAGAGAAAAACTCCATGCCTTTTTCAGGATGGTATATAATAACAGGCAGAGACAGGCTAACCGGGTGTTCGTTCCAGTCGAACAGGTGCCAGTAATGAGAATCGCCTATGTGCGAAAAGATAACTTCAGACGCGTTAAACCCTTTTTCTTCTTCATGTGCGGCATCGCCGTGTGCAGCAGCTTCGTGATGGGCCGGTTCTTCATGGGCAGCCATCAGGTTTTGCGGAGTTGCAAAAACCGTGAAAATTGCTACCAGCAAGGGGAAAAGACGTTTTACAATCATTACTTTGCCTTAAAATTTGCGCAAAGGTACTTGTTTTTCGTTCAAAAAGTATAAGACTATTTAATTTTATGTCAGAGTTTTTTCATTTTGTAGGGGATTTTCCCCCGACCCCTAAAGGGGAGCACCCACTGCACAAGGCC
>JACFNS010000261.1 GCA_019454705.1 Taibaiella sp.
ATTTTCGTACTCATACCATTTGAAGTAATGACCACCGAATATTACAAATGGTGCTTTGTCGCCAAGGCACAAAGATGTATCCTCAGGCTCAATACGCATATCGTGCTCTGGTATGTATACTTCCAGCGTATCACGCATAATACAATTGCTGCGACCTACTGTCTGCACTACAAAGGTGGTAGACTTGGGTACATATGCCAAAGGCTGTGCTATAGTACTATCCGACAAATACTCACCCTGGTTCCATGAAATGCGGAAATCAAGGGGCTGAGCTTCACAATAGGTAAAACTGAACATCGGGCGTGCAGGCACGTCAAGTATTGAAGGTGATTTATCGACACCACAAACACTGGGCACGTTCTGGTCATCACCGGCTAGTTTAAGTCCGGATATATAAGTAGTGGGTACATACAAAATTACAGGTGGTTTGCTGGTAACACCGCAACCAGCCTCTACAGTGGGATTTTCAGAATAACAGATCTGTACGATCAGGTTTCTAGTTGTATCCCAATTGTAAGGGGTACTGAAAGTGAACGTATGCACACCATCAGGGAAAGTAACAGAAGATTCAGAATAAACTTGTGTTAAACCAAAATTTTCAAAACCATCATCTTTGCTCAATTGGTTCTTGTCAGTACACTTAACAAATATCCTGAAGTTTGTGTACTCATAATTAGGGGCAGTAGTACCCTTAGTTTCAAAAGATATTGAGCGGATAGTTGATGAATAGATTCCCGCATCGTCTAAATCTTTTCTGTGTATCAGGTACTGCTGTTTGCTGGTACGGAGTGAATTGAACAATATTGGCGAGTTAACACTAAATGTGTCATACGAAATATTGCCATATATTGAAGAGCCGTAAACTGTTCCAGTAATCGGGTTGGAACACAGAGTAGGACTACCTGTACCGCAAGACACATTATTTTTAGGAGGACGTCCATCTAATAAGGCTTCCAATTGTAAATATCCGGGACGACACATTACCAAAGCGTCATCCGGATTAACAGGATTTTTGGGTGTGATCCTTACCATATTGGTTTCATCAATAAAAACCCTGACAGTATCCCGTGATTTACATTCACCTTTTAACTGTGGTACGCTAACTACATAGTCTGTAGTTTTTCCCGGCTTAGCTTTGGGATTGTGTATTGTTGGATCACTCAAACCTACCAATGGACCACCGTCAGCTACCGACCATGTTAAGGTGAGGCTGTCAGCAGCATCAGCGCCTCTCACAAAAAGCTGTACAGAATCACCGTCTATCTGGCAAATTGGCAAATCAGGCCCTGCATCCAAACCAGGTACTACTTTAAGCAATAATACAGTATAGTTTTTCAATACAATTGCAAAATTAGTACCTGAACATGTTGAATCTTTAGCAGTAATTATAAGTGTATGCTCGCCTACATCGCTACTTGTTGGTGTCCAGTTAAATTCACCTGTTACCTTTTGTGTACCACCGCCTGTAGTAGTAAAAGTAGAGCCCGGGATAGTAGCAACATTCGCCTCAAGGAATACAAGACTGGTAGGGCTTGAAGATTGTGTTGACATTGAGAAGTTAATATTACTTCCGGGGCATGCAAGTATACCGTCTTCGCCATTAATTTTAACTAATTCAGCATTATTTACCAATGGAGGTAACTTGTCTATTGCAGGAGGAGGCGCGCTACAAGGGAACACAGAAACTTGCACGTCGCGCACCACAAAACCAAGAGAAACACCTGTAGCCCTGTCAAACTCCTCACAACGGAAAGCCATTACATATTTACCCTGGTTAGACGGTGTAAATGATGCTGTAGCCGTAGCAGGGTCAAATTGAAACGGTCCACCGGCGGTACTTCCCATAGGATCGTTAACCGAGTAGGGAGGAGGCGCATAAAGTATAGGGGTATTCGCTCCACCGAGTGGTTCTTGTACTTTTGTGAACATGGAATCTCCATTTAAATCAAATGGACCGTTCAGATATTGAGCAGGCTGCATAGCGCATATGTATGGCAAAGGTTCAACCAAAAACCTTGGCGTACTGTTATTATATTTCGTCAGGTTATTCAAACCTGTCTCTATATAAAACGAGCCATTAGAAGAACCGTTAGCTATACCACCGTTGCGGCAACATGATGTATATGAAAACAACCAGTCAGTTTGTGCTGATGGTAAAACAAGCGTATCTGTAAACCTGTGACGAATATATGCAGGGAAAGTATTCTGGTTAGCGGGGGTAATACAAGAGTTTTGCGGTACAAACACCTCGCATAATTCATGCAATGTGTCTGGCTCGTAGTTCGTCATGTTAATGCTTCCGGTAAAGCCTGCATTAACAGAACCATAATTAATGAAAGCAGTAGTTGGCGCTGAAGCACCACCCTCACAAGCCCTGTATATATCCACTGTAAGCAAGTATTTATACTCGCTGGTATTACTACATCCATCGGCGCCCTCACCAATGTATGTCAGGAATATTTCACCAGCGGCAAAATGCGAAGCATAGGACTTGTATTGGGGTAACATCATTAACAATAATACAAATGGTATCACTGCTAATAATCTTGAGTAAACGCTACGAATTGTTTTCATTTTATCGTTTTTATTATATTTCTTTTGTTATATTTTTCCAGATTACCTGATCAGTGTTACATTGCCTTGTTTGGTAAATGTTTGTCCTGAAGGAGTAATGGCTTGTATCGTATAGATGTATACACCCATTGGCTGTATTTCGCCATTAAAGGTTCCGTCCCATCCTTCGTTGATGTCAGTTGTTTCGAACACTTTGGTACCCCAACGGTTGTACACTGCGAAGCTCTTCAACTCAGCTACTCCGCGCCTTACTATCTGCAGGCGGCCATTAGCCCTGTTACCGGGTGTAAAGGCGTTGGGCAGATCCAGATAGCTGTCGTTTTTTACCAATATATCTATTGAATCCGTAACGCTGCAACCTGCTTCAGTTCTGCCATGTACTATATACCTGGTGTTAACAGTCGGGCTCACTTTAGGGTTGCTCACGTCTGCATTGCTCAGGCCCAGCGGCGGGAACCATGTGTAGTACAGGCAATTACCTGCCGGATCCATCTGGTAGCTTTCGCCGGGGTAAATGGTTACCGTATCAGGCATATCTATAACTGCCCTCGGGCGCACTGTTATGTTGATGTGTCCTGTATCCAGGCATCCGAAGCTATCTGATGCATATACATTAAACAATTGGTTGGCTACAGGCCATACCCTGGGTTGCACAGCACTTACACTGCTGATATTATAATCAGGCAACCAGTAGAATTTAACACCGGGGTTTACCTGCATACCGATAGTGATAGTATCACCGGGGCAAATTACCGTATCGCCGGGAAGTGTCAGGAAATCAGCAGCATATACGTTCAGTGATACCTGGTCTGAATCAGCACAACCTGCCGGTGTGCGCGCTACAAATGTAAGGGTAGCCACACCTTCCTCTACAGCTGAGAATATCGGGTTTTTGCGATCAGGGAAATCCAGCGCAGCACCGGGCGTCCAGCTGTATGTATACCTGTTGAAGGTATTAGGTGTTACTATCGCTGTCAATTGCATGGTATCACCATAGCACATTGACTCGTCCTCGTCTACCTGTACTGATGGATTAGGCTGTACGTCAATATCAAAGTTAACAGTAGAATCTACACCAGGGCAATTTGGATGCTGGGCGTGCAGGATGTATTTATGCACACCTGTATCACCAGGAGTAATAGATGTCTGAATACCGCCGGCATTGCTGAAGGTAGGTGCATTGTCTGTTGGGTGGGTCCAGCTGTATGAATAGCGGGAGTCACCTACACCACGTACATCTACTTTTTGCCCCAGGCATATACCGGTGTCAGGGTTTTCTATCGACATACCTGTCAGTACATCTACCAGTATTGTATCCAATGATTTACAACGGTTGTCGCTGGAACCTACAGTTACGTTATATGTCTGTGTAGATTTGATTTTTACTTTAGGGTTATCCACAGTATCGCTGCTCAGGCCTGCGGCAGGGGTCCATTTCACAGAGTATGTTACACCAGGGTTTTTAACTATGCCCAGATCTAAAGATACTTCGTAGTTAGGACAGGTAAGCACATCAGGCTGCCCGGCCATATCAGGCCCTTTCAACACCTCAATCACCACAGTGTCTTTGTTGAAAGAGGGGCAGTATGGGTTGATTGTTGATGTAACGAGGTATGTAGTAGTAACAGTAGGAGTTGCTACGGGGTTAGCACTATTGGGGTTGGACAGGCTGGGGTTAGTACCCTGTAATACCGTCCATTGATAGTTGGCTCCACCGGTAACGCCAAGGAATGCAGGTTCTCCAATACAGATACTGGTATCGGGAGAAGCCTGAACTGGTCCCCATAT
>JACFNS010000262.1:0-434 GCA_019454705.1 Taibaiella sp.
TCAGGTAGGTAAACAAGTCTTTGAGCAGCCCGTTTACCATAGCTCCGCCCGGCGCCAGGTGTGTTACCTTACTTCCTTTTACAATACCCACATTTTTCGTCCTGAACACACCGGGTTTATCAACCAACCCGCTCATCAGTATCTTATGCGCCTGCTGCAGGTGTTTGATATTGTTGGGGTTAAACTTTCCTATAGCCTCGTAAGCCCTTATCGCGTTTTCCACCTCCAGTATATCTTCTTTGGGGGCTATAACACGCTTGTTCTCCAGCAATGCGGTTATCTGCTCTTCTGTAAGGGTATTGCCCTCTATCTCCAGCGACGACTGGATGGTCCTGATACGGTTTTTCCTCCTTAGTGTTGCAGCGGGCTTTTGTAGGTGTAAGGCATCAATAGCGCCCAGTTTTTCGGATATTGAGGCTATCAGCGAAAGTATT
>JACFNS010000262.1:444-4359 GCA_019454705.1 Taibaiella sp.
AAATGATAGTATCAAATGATACTATCAAATATAAAACTTATTTCCGGAATAAGACTAATAAAACTGCGTCATATACGGGTACCGCTCTTTGTACAGGGCCTTTACCTTGCTCAGTATCGTATCGCGAAACTGGTCTATATTCCTGCGTTCGAGGGCTGATATAAATACACAATTGCCGTTGGTCAGTGTCTCCCAGCGTTTTACTAATTGCAGCATCAGGTCTTGCTTCACCTCCTCATCCAGCCAGGGGTCAAATACTTTTTCTTCGTAAAGGTCCAGCTTGTTGAATATGGTCAGTATAGGTTTGTCGAATGCCCCTATCTCTTGCAGGGTTTTATTCACCACCGCCATCTGGTCTTCGTAGTTGGGGTGCGATATATCTACCACATGCAGCAGCAGGTCGGCCTCGCGCACCTCGTCCAGCGTACTTTTAAAACTCTCTACCAGGTGGTGCGGCAGCTTACGTATAAAACCCACCGTATCGCTCAGCAGGAAAGGCGTTTGTTCATACACTATCTTACGTGTAGTAGTGTCCAGCGTGGCAAACAGTTTATTCTCTGCAAACACTTCTGATTTGCTCAGCAGGGTCATAATGGTACTCTTGCCGACGTTGGTATAACCTACCAGCGCCACACGTATATATGTGCCGCGTTCTTTACGCTGTGTTTCGCTCTGCTTGTCAATGGTTGCCAGGCGTTTGCGTAGCAGGTTTATTTTGTCCTTTACTATACGGCGGTCGGTTTCTATCTCTGTTTCACCCGGACCACGGCTACCTATACCACCACCCTGGCGTTCCAGGTGTTTCCACATACCACGCAGGCGGGGCAATATATATTGGTATTGTGCCAGTTCTACCTGCACCTTGGCCTGTGCAGTTTGTGCACGGGCGGCAAAGATATCCAGTATCAGGTCGCTACGGTCAATAGTCTTTACATTCAGCACCTTTTCAATATTGCTCAGTTGCGATCCGTTCAGCTCGTCGTCAAATATCACCAGTTTCACGCCCTTGCTCTGCACATAGTCCCTTATTTCCTCCAGCTTGCCCTTACCTACAAAAGTCTTGTTATCGGGGTGCGGCAGGCGTTGGGTAAATGTTTTAAGGGTCTTGGCACCTGCGGTCTCCGCCAGGAAAGCCAGTTCATCCAGGTACTCCTGCGCCTGTTCTTCCGTCTGCTGCTTATGTATCAGTCCTACCAATACCGCAGTTTCATCGTTGTTGATTATCTTCTTTTGTTCAATCATAGATAAAAAAACCATCGCCGTCACCGGGGATGGTTGAAATGCAAAATTACGGTATTTGTGGGTATTAGCCCTATACGGATAGCTATAGGTATAGGGTAAACTAGTACTTTTTATAAAATGCGTCTCGCCTTTAGGGGGATAGGAGGAAATCCTGCATTGAAAAACTGTCACACAAGTCCCCTATAGGGGATTTAGGGGTAAACGTCGCATTGGTAGCCTCAACAAGTTCCCTATAGAAGTCTACTAGCGAAAGGTTATTGATTAATTGATAAAATCAACAATTTTACGTATATTTGTTGTAAGTCCCGGCCATTTCGGGGCATATAACAGCCTTTCCCCAAAAAGGCTGCCGAAGCTCTTTGAAAACCATGTATACCCCTCCATAATTCATACCTGTCCCATCTGACCGATGGGAGAGTAAAAATGTTCCAAAACAGGATACCCGAAATTCTGGAATCATTTGGGAACAAAATGTGGGGTACTGTTAGCAAGTCCCCCTTTGGGGGATTTAGGGGTTAATTCGCAGAGGATTTCTCCCGACAAAACGGCAATCCCGTACGTACGGGAGCAACACCTGTAAACTAATTACAGGATTATCTAACCAAACTGTAAACCTTTTTCAGGACGAGTCAACATTGAAAAGACCTTATTCCGGAAACACTTTGGCAACACTCCAACTCGCAACATACTGATTATCAATAACAGAAAGTTGTTACACTGCACGAAATGTCAGAAATGGCAATCCCGTACGTACGGGAGCAACAAAACACATTTTCCACTATATATGAATGCCGCTCTCACGTTGTCCTCCCCTTGGGGGAGTTAGAGGGGCTACACCAGCCGCTCCTGCTCGCGCAGCCAACGTTCGGGTATGTCTCCGGTACTGGCCAGTTGGTAATCTTTGTACGAGCAGGGTATGAATGAGCCATCGGGCATCTGCATCCACCACCTGTTGGTGCGTTTGCTCTTCAGGAACAAAGTATCGTTTTCCGTAAAGCTGACACTGAAACTGAAGTATTCTTCCCTGTCGGTCAGCACGGCCTCATTTTTGCGTATGTAGCAGCCGTCTATGAAGTACCATATCATCTGGGCTACCTGGCGGGCTGTCATATTGTGCATATCGGTGGCGGGATTGTATCCATATATACCCACTGATGATAAATGGGGTGCCATGCCCGCATAGCGCATCAGTTGGCAAGCCTCATCGCCTGTAAAACCATTGGGCGAGCCATTAATATTGGCAGGCGCATCCCCGTGCCTTATAGCATTGATATCGAAGCTGTACATATGGCTGCTGCGCAATACAGGCTCCATATCTTCCATATGCTCGCGCACCACCCCCAGGCGGTAAAAGTCGAACCGCAGTTTGTCCAGCGTTTCCAGTATTTTGGGGTGTACATAGTAGCTCTGGAAACCTATATGGTTGTAGTGGCGAAGGAAGTTGGGCTGCCCGGTCAGCATATCCATCAGGAAGCTGCGTGACGTTACTTCCTCCGTTTCGTCCATATCTATCAGCATATCGGTCACTGTAGCGTGTATCAGTTGCTCCGATTTTTTGAAGGCTTCATATTGCTGCATAGTCAGGTCGTGCGGGCCACCCAGTAGTAGCACAGTTTTGCCCGCCTGGTGCAGTTCAGCCATTACAGTCCGCAGTGCAGCTAATGTATCGCGGGTTTTGGCACCTTTCAGTATGTTGCCCGCATCGGCTATTTTGATATTACTGTGCCAGCCATACATACTGTACAGCTCCCGGCGGATGGCATCAGGGCCGCTGTTGTCGGCATCGCTGTCGTAGCCTCCGCAGCCTACTATCACTATATCGGCTTGCTCCCAGTCAAAGTCATCGCCTATGGCATAGCTTATGTTGGCGCCCCATTGCATGGGTTCATAGCTGCCCTCGGGTACGGTTTCTATAAAATGTTGCTCTGTAAAAAACTGTCTCAGGTCCTGCATATATTTCTTGTGTGGGGCTAAGATACTCAATCGTGTTGATTGCATCACAGCCCTGCACCGCTATCAAGATTTGTTAAAATAAAAACCACCTGACGCCACCGCCCTAATTCTGTATTAATTTTATACTTTTGGCACTTCAGATTATCATGGCAATCAGTAAGAAAGCAAAACCTTCATATATATATGCTATTATAGGCATTTCATTGGTATTATTCCTGCTGGGCACATTGGGGTGGCTGGTACTCAATGGCCGTACGCTCACCCGTGTGTTTAAGGAAGATGTACAGGTAGAAGTGATACTGCACGATAATACCCGCGACGAGATGATGCTGAAGCTGAACGCCATACTGGAGCAACAGCCTTTTGTGAAAAAGACAATGGTGATAACCAAAGAGGAAGCGGCAGAAAAGTTTTTCGCCTCGGGTGGAGAAGATTTTACCGAGCTGCTGGATTTTAACCCGCTTTACCCTTCCATCGTCCTCAACCTGAAGGCGGCATATGTCAACCCGCAGAGCCTCGATGAGATCAAACTATTCATCATGCAAAGCAACATAGTCCGCGATGTGTCTTACCCCAACGTCATTGTGGACAATATGAACAGTAATTTCCGGAAGATTGGTATCATACTGGGTTCCATTGCCCTGTTACTCTTTGTAGTTGTAGTCATACTGATAGACAATACCGTACGCCTGGCGATGTTCAGCAATCGTTTCCTGATAA
>JACFNS010000263.1 GCA_019454705.1 Taibaiella sp.
GTTGCGTCAGTGTTTCTTCGCCTTTTTTCCAGTTGCAGGGGCAAAGTTCATCAGTCTGCAGCGCATCCAGCACGCGCAGTACCTCATCTACATTGCGGCCTACGCTCAGGTCGTTGATATTTACCCAACGCACTATACCTTGCGGATCTATGATATATGTAGCCCTGTAAGCTATTTTTTCGTTGGGCTCTAATATACCCAGTTCTTCTGCCAGGCTTTTAGACGTGTCGGCTATCATAGGGAATTGCAGGTCGCGCAGGTCTTCGTGGTCTTTGCGCCATGCCAGGTGCACGAATTCACTGTCGGTAGATGCACCCAGCAGTATGGTATCCCTGTCTTCAAAGTTCATATAGTTGTTGTTGAACTCTGCTATTTCAGTTGGACAAACAAAGGTGAAATCTTTAGGCCACCAGAACATTACCGCCCATTTACCGTCAATATCGCTGTTGCCTATGTTCCTGAACTCCTTGCCCTTCTCCAGTGACACTACTGCTTTTTTGTTAAACTGCGGGAACTTACTACCTACTGTAACACAATTGTTGCTCATTTTTCTTCTGCTATTTTTATTGATTTTATAAAATTCTGCGCAAAGGTCGGTGTTACCTGAGAATAAGACAAAACTTTAGTCATTGTGTTTGCTTATGAAAAAATAGGGTATTTCAATTAGCACAGAAGGGAACCATATGGTTCCCTTCTGTCAAAATGATATATGCAGCTCCATCATCGTATCAACGTGACGTTACCTGTTTTATTAATGCGTTTTCCTGACAGGCAGAATGCATCCACCTCCCATACATATACACCTACGGCTGCTTTTTCGCCGCTGATAGTACCATCCCAGCCTTTGGTCATATCTGTGGTAGAGAATACCAGTTTACCCCAACGGTCGTATATATTAAACTTATCCAGTTTAGCAATTTGCCTGTTCATAAGTCCGAATTTTGACCTTGGTCCGCTTGTTTCGGGCATGAATGCATTAGGCAGGTTCATATCGTCGCAGGTTACAAACACCACCACAGTGTCAGTTACCGAACATTGGCCCGATGAATCTACTACAGTTAGATAATATGTAAAGTCATGCGGAGGGCTAACCGTTGGATTAAATGAATAAACATCATCTATATACTGTTCCGGAGTCCATTTCCTCAGATAATCAAATCGCTGAGATGTCATAGGCCCGCCCAGTAATGTAGCTCCACCATCACCTATAGTCCTGTCAGGACCGGCATCTGCTTTCAGTTTTTTCACTGTTACGTTTACAGCAGTATCCACCACACAGGTACCTATGGGGAATGGCATACGCAAAGAATAAGCGGTCGTAACATCAGGCCAAACTTTTATTTCATTCTTGTCAGGCGACGAGATATTATAATTGGGTGTCCACGAATATGATATTGCATTGATAGATATCACCCTCAACATAGCAGTATCACCCTGGCAGATGGTAGTATCACCTGTCATAATGAGCGCAGGTGTAGGCAGCACCCTTATTTGCTTGCATTGAACCTGCATATCAGGCTGCCCCTCGTTAATAGCATAGTATATATTAAACGAACCGGTATCAGTATACCTGTATTCAGGCGGCCTGTTGGTAGTTGAATATTGTATATTGGCTGCAGAACATTGCTCAAACAATACTCTTGTAAGTGAGCTGTTGGCTTCGTTAGAAATAAAGGCATAAACATTATCCCTGTCACGTATTACCCTGGATATAGACGTAGGTGCTAATATCTGTCCTGAAGCGCCCAAATTAGCAAAGTCAGTAGAAGAATACGGGCCCTCTACAGTTTGCATCTCTACCCTAATGAGGGCGTGACCACCTTTCGAAGTAACAAAAGCGTAAATCCTGCCACAATCTCTCAACAACATTATGCTTGATGGTGCTTCCAGGTCAACTAATGCATTACTGATGATGACATCAGCAGGTGATGCGTTTGTAAGGCTGGCCCCCATATCTACACGAGCTATGCTACTACCGTTTTCATTAGTTATAAAGAAGTACCACTGGCCGTTGTCCATAATGGCACCTATATCAGTAGGACCTGACAATACTCCATTAACAGTAGCAACCTCGGTAATTGATGGTGTGAGAGATATGTTGGAATCCAAGTCGAAACGCATTAATTGGCTTAAAGCGTAGTTGACAAAGAAACCATACCACTTGTTACCTTCTTTGGCCACAAACACACCCCTTGGTACATTCAGTTTATTTTCCAGGTTGCCAAAAGTTACAATATTGGGTGTATTTGCCAACGAGGTACCAAAGTCAATACGGCCCAGTTGTGAACTGGCCTGGCTGAAACCTGCTGTTATAAAAATGTACCAGCGCTGATCCTGGGGATCCCTGACCATATGCATTGAGCTTATTTCGTCAGGCAATATACCATCCATGTCGCCAAAGTCGGTGACAACAGGTGTATTAGCCAGGCTTGTACCAAAATTCAGGCGTTTGAAAGTCTTATTGCTGGGGTCAATAACAAAACCGTAGTAATTGCCATCATCATTTTTCGCAATCTCAACACCCGCAGGCCCATCCAGTCCCAGGCCATCTATCTTCAAACCCGTAGGCCTGTTGTAGATATAACCCGAACAAAATCCCCAATAATGCGACTGCTTGTCAGGAAAATTGCTCACCAGTTGTATAGGTTGCTTTACGCATACCGTATCAGGCGCCTCAAACAAATCCTCCTGGGCATTGACAGAACTCATAAAAGAACCCATCAAAAAAACTACCGATAACAGGCTTTTTCTCATAATACTGAAAAGAGTTTCACTTTCTAATGGGCTAATATAATTATTTTGCCCTAAAATTTTATAGCAAAACTGTATATTTATTTCTTTCAAAATTAATTTCTCCTTTGATTACCGGTATGAAAAAATCAAAACTACTCTTATTTCGTAAGACATTAATTATTATCATATTAGTTGGTATAGGGCTACCGGCTACCGCCCGCAAGGGCATGTGGATGCCGCCCCTGCTCAAGAACCAAGAAGCTGATATTATAGCTGCCGGGCTGAATATACCCGTAGATATGCTGTATAATACAGAAGGCACCGGACTAAATAACGCGATTGTGTTGTTTGGCAGTGGCTGTACAGGGGAGGTAATATCACCCAAAGGGCTGCTGCTTACCAACCACCACTGCGGTTATGGTACTGTTCAGGGGCTCAGCAGCAAGGAAAAAGACTACTTCGCCAATGGCTTTTGGGCAAAAAACAACGGGGAAGAAATCCCCTGCCCCGGCTTGTCAGTCACTTTCATCCGTCGTATAGAGAATGTAACCGAAAGGATAACCACAGGATTGGAAGATACACTAGCTGAAAATGCCCGGGACAGCATTATTGCTATACGTATAAAAAACCTGGCAAAAGGCTATAAGTATACTACTGGTTACGATGTATTGATAAAACCGTATTACAACGGAAATGAATACTGGGCCATATTAATGGAAAAATACACAGATATTCGGCTGGTAGGTTTCCCGCCTAACGGGATTGGCTCCTTCGGCGGTGACACGGACAACTGGATGTGGCCACGCCATACCGGCGACTTCAGCATCTTCAGGATATATGCGGGTGCCAACAATAAGCCGGCCCCATACAGCCAAGACAATAAACCTTATTCAACTGACAGGTTCCTGTCCATTAACATAGGCGGGTATAATGAGGGTGATTTCACTATGGTGTATGGTTTTCCCGGTACTACACAGCAGTATATTTCATCTTACCAGCTGAACCAGGTATATACCATTATCGACCCCATACGCATAGAAGCACGTACGATTCTACTGGATACATGGGCCAAAAACATGGATAAAGACAGGGATGTATTTCTAAAATACACCTCCAAGCACAAGAGAATTGCAAATGGCTGGAAAAAGTGGCAAGGCGAGGTTCGTGGCCTGCGCCTGAACAAAGTACCTGAAAAGAAAGCAGCATATGAATTTCAATTCCAGGGGTGGGCAGGCATGGATGAGTCCCTGCCATATGCTGACGACCTGTTGTCAAAAATCGGCGCAATTTCCCTGGCTTCTAACGACGCCATAAAAGCCGAAGAATATATTAGAGAAGCCGTAATGGCCATTGAACTGATAAAACAAGGCGGAGAACTTGACAAAATGTTAGGCGCATTCAGGGCCGGGCTTACAGGCACCCAATTGTCGGATAGCCTCTCAAAACTGGCTAAGCGCTGGGACGGGTTTTACAAAAACTATGACGCCGCAACGGATAAGGATGTTTTTACAGCACTGATGCCTTTGTTCTTCGAAAAATGCGCTGAATATGTGCCGGCATTATACAAAGCACAATACAACAGGCACGGAGCGGACTATGGCAAATGGGCAGATTATGTATTTAC
>JACFNS010000264.1 GCA_019454705.1 Taibaiella sp.
CGCGCACAGTTCATCACACAGTTCAAAGAAGTGCAGCGGCTCAAGACACAGCTGGACCAGTACACCGACCTGGATGCGGAACAACAACAAACAATAAAAGAACTGCTGCCGCCGGAGGAGCTGCGCTCCTTCCGCAGTGTGTATATAGATACTGCCAAACGTTTTAAAGAAAGGCAAGATAATCCCACAGACAATACCCCACCCGAGGTGGAGCAACTGGATTTTGAATTTGTGCTCTTTGCCTCTGCGCTCATTGATTACGACTACATCATGGGGCTGATAGCCAAATCAACAGGTGGCAAGCCATCTAAGCATACTATGACGCCCGACCAGCTCATCAATATGTTGAGCGCAACGGCCAATATGATGGACGAGCGAGAGGATATGATGGAATACATCCGCAGCCTAGACTTTAGTAAAGGCCGCACTGAAAAGGAAATACGCGACGGCTACAAGGCATTTAAAAAAGAAAAAAACGAAAAAGAAATAAGGGGCATGGCGGAGAAGCATGGGCTGGACATGGCTGCCCTGCAGGCATTTACCGCCCGCATACTCGACCGTATGATATTTGACGGCGAGCAACTCAGCGACCTGCTGGCGCCACTGAACCTAGGCTGGAAAGAACGTGCAAAGAAAGAAACGGAACTAATGAAGGAACTGGTACCCTATTTAAAAAAACAGGCCCGTGGCCACGAAATATCAGGATTGAACGCTTATGATGTCTGAACAGGATGTATAAGATAAAATGATATAAGGATGAACACTGAAGAAATAAACAAGCTCACGCACAAAATAATTGGTTGCGCAATGGAAGTGCACAACCAATTGGGCAACGGTTTTCAGGAAGTAATTTATCAGCGGTCATTGGCAATTGAGTTGGATTTGCAGGGTTTGTATTTTCATAGAGAGCTTGAAATGAATCTATACTATAAGGGCACACAAGTTGGCACGCGAAGGGTAGATTTCTTTATAGAACGCTTAGTACTGGTTGAAATTAAAGCAATTGAACAACTCGCGGCAGTTCATAAAGCACAAGCAATTAACTATTGTGAAGCGTATAATATTGCAGATGGATTGCTTATAAACTTTGGAGCTCAGCGGTTGGAGTATCATCGGGTATTCAACAAGCAACTAAAAAACAAACTATCTTGAACAGAATGTGTAAGATGAAAAGACAAAAAGGATGAATAACGAAGAAATATAAACCTACGCGCACGAATAAACTATCTTGAACATCATAAAATCTTAAAAATCATGTTCAAACAACTATTTGAAAAAACAGGCCCACGGCCACGAAATATCAGGATTGGCAGCTTATGAGTAAAGAACAAAAAAACAAACTGGTGCCTGCACTGCGCTTTCCTGAGTTTAAGGATAATGGAGTGTGGGAAGAGAAGGAGTTAGGTGAAATATTAGTTGAAGGACGGTTAGGGGGCAACTATGAAAATTCAGAAGCAGATGCTGGAATTCCAGTTATCAAAATGGGAAATCTGGATAGAGGTATTATCAACACACACAAATTACAATATTTACCTAAAGACAGTGAATATTTTGAAGAGGACATTCTAAACAAAAATGACCTTTTGCTAAATACACGAAATACATTGGAGTTGGTTGGGAAAGTCGCAATTTGGAGAGAGGAACTTTCAAAGGCGCTATATAACTCTAACTTATTAAGGATGACTTTTCATAAAGATGTTATCGCAAATAATGTCTTTATGAATTATCTTTTCAATACTCAAACGACTATATCTTCACTTAGGAGTATCGCCACAGGCACAACCAGTGTTGCAGCAATCTACACCAAAGACTTACTAAAACTTATTATTTCTTTCCCATCGTTATCTGAACAACAAAAAATTGCCGATTGCCTTTCGTCTTTAGATGAGTTGATAGATGCTGAAAGCCAAAAGCTGGATGCCCTCAAAGACCATAAAAAAGGCCTGATGCAGCAGCTATTCCCCGCCCAGGGTAAGACTGTACCTGAGTTGCGTTTCCCTGGTTTTGAGGGGGAATGGGAGGAGAAGACGTTGGGGGAGATGGCCAATAATTTGAACTCTAAACGCATACCCATAACCGAAAGCGAAAGAGAAAATGGAGAGATTCCATATTATGGAGCTTCGGGAATAATTGACTATGTTAAGGACTATATCTTTGATGATAATTTACTTTGCATCTCGGAAGATGGTGCCAATCTAGTTACAAGAACTTACCCCATCGCTTTTTCAATATCTGGCAAAACCTGGGTTAACAATCATGCGCATGTTTTAAAGTTTGAAAGTGAATTCACTCACGTTTTGGTAGAGAACTATTTAAATGCAATAAATCTTGAAGCATTTCTAACCGGTGCTGCTCAACCTAAGTTAAACCGAGCTAAACTTGACATTATTCCTATTCCCATTCCTGATAGTCCAAATGAGCAACGTAATATAGCTGATTGCCTTACAGTAATAGATGAGTTAATTACGGCACAGGCAGAAAGGATAGAACACCTGAAAGAGCACAAAAAGGGATTGATGCAACAATTATTTCCAAGTGTCTGAACCGGAAATTATGGAATTGAAGAATAATGAAATCAGATTAGTACGATATTGCAGGACAGGAATAAAAAACGAAACCCGATAGCTTGAATTGCTCCAGAGACTACCGGGAATAAGATGTAACAAAGATAGTATCTTTTTTATAGGTAATCATAAAATCAAATGAATCACAGTTCAGACGATGACACTACAGGAACAAACGCAATTAGGTAAAACACTCTGGAAGATAGCAGACGACCTGCGCGGGGCTATGAATGCGGATGATTTCCGTGATTATATGCTCTCCTTTCTCTTCCTCCGCTACCTGAGTGATAACTACGAGGCGGCGGCTAAAAAGGAGCTGGGGCCTGAATACCCTGTATTGGACAAAGAGGACAAACGCAGCCCCCTGGCTGTATGGTACAAAGCTAACGAGGCAGATACACCGGAATTTGAAAAACTGATGCGCCGCAAAGTGCATTATGTAATAGAGCCGCAGCACCTGTGGAGCAGTATAGCCGAGATGGCGCGCACACAGCACGAGGAGCTCTTGCATACCCTGCAACAAGGCTTTAAGTATATCGAGAATGAATCTTTCGACAGCACCTTCCAGGGATTGTTTTCAGAGATCAACCTCGATTCTGAAAAGCTGGGCAAGAACTATACTGAGCGCAACAAAAGGCTCTGCACCATTATACAAAAGATAGCCGAGGGCATAGCAGAGTTCTCTACAGGTACCGATATACTGGGCGATGCTTATGAATACCTCATCGGCCAGTTTGCCGCCAACTCCGGCAAAAAGGCAGGTGAGTTTTATACCCCGCAGCCTATCTCTACAATACTTTCTGAAATAGTAGCGCTGGACAGCCAGGAGCCGGCCAGTGGCCCTAAGAAGAAATTAGACAAAGTGCTGGACTTTGCCTGCGGTTCGGGGTCGCTCTTGCTCAATGTCCGCAAACAGATAAAAGAAGCAGGTGGCAGCATCGGCAAGATATTCGGGCAGGAGAAAAATATCACTACCTACAATCTGGCGCGGATGAACATGTTGCTGCACGGGGTAAAGGATTCAGAATTTGAAATACACCACGGCGATACCCTGCTCAACGACTGGGACATACTCAACGAGATGAACCCCGCCAAAAAAATGCAGTTCGATGCCATTGTGGCCAATCCCCCCTTCAGCTACCGCTGGGAGCCCAACGAGGCTATGGGCGAAGATTTCCGCTTCAAAAGCCACGGGCTGGCACCTAAGTCGGCGGCAGATTTCGCCTTCCTGCTGCACGGCCTGCATTTCCTCGGCTCCGAAGGCGTGATGGCTATTATCCTGCCCCATGGCGTACTCTTCCGCGGAGGTGCAGAAGAACGCATACGCACCAAGCTGCTGAAAGACGGGCATATTGATACCGTCATTGGCCTGCCGGCCAACCTGTTTTATTCTACCGGCATACCCGTCTGCATACTGGTGTTGAAGAAATGTAAAAAATTCGACGATGTACTCTTCATCAATGCCGCCGAGCATTACGAAAAAGGCAAAAGGCAGAATGCCCTGAACGACGACCATATTAAAAACATTGTTGCTACCTACCAACACAGGAAAGAGCAGGACCGCTATTCCCGCCAGGTGAGTATGGAGGAAATAGAGGGCAATGGCTACAACCTCAATATATCCCGTTACGTCAGCACAGCAGTATCAGAGAAAAAGATTGACCTTAAAGAAGTCAACAAACAACTCATAGACATCAACAAACGCATTGACGATGCGCGCGCAAAACACAATGCTTTTCTGAAAGAGCTGGGGTTACCACCCATATAAACATTATTAATAAAAAGACTCCC
>JACFNS010000265.1:0-3631 GCA_019454705.1 Taibaiella sp.
TGAAACTGAAGTAGTAATATATATATATCATGAAAAAAGCCCCGTGCAGTATGCACGGGGCTTTTACTTTTAACTATTTTGATAGTATCCCCCGGTCATCTTTCTATATTATTTATTCCTAACTTCACACGCCATAATAAAATAATAACAGCAACAATATGAAATACTTACCAATACCATCAAAGTTGTACGAGCAGAACAGGAAACGTTTTATCAAAAAGATGAAACCTAATTCGGTGGCTATATTCCCGGGCAATCCTGTTTTGTCTACTAATGGCGATGCTACATATACTTACCAGCCAAATTCGGACGTGGTATGGCTGAGCGGCGTAGTGCAGGAAAAAAGCATGGTGATATTATACCCTGACAATCCTGATAAAACTGCCCGCGAGGTATTGGTATTGCTGCGCCCTAACGAGCACCTGGAAAAGTGGGAAGGCCACAAGCTGCGCAAAGAAGAGGCTACAGCAATTTCCGGCATTGCAAACATACAGTGGCTGGATAGCATAGACGCTATGCTACAGGTAATGATGCACCATGCTGACAATGTGTACCTGAACAGTAATGAAAATGACAGGTTGGATACCACCCTGTTCCGCTCCGACCTTAATTTCGTACACAGCTTCATGCAACGCTACCCGCTGCACCGTTATGAACGTGCTGCGCGCATAATGAAAGAACTACGTGGGATAAAAACTGCAGAAGAAATAGAAGTGGTAAAGCAGGCTATAGATATCACACACAAAGCCTTCCGCAGGGTGCTGCAATTTGTACAGCCCGGGATGATGGAATATGAAATTGAGGCGGAAATCACACACGAGTTTCTGCGCAACCGCGCTACCCGCCATGCATATGATTGCATCATTGCATCGGGCGACAGGGCACGAGTACTGCACTATGTAGAAAACAGCCGCGAATGCAAAGACGGCGAGCTGCTACTGATGGACTTTGGCGCGTACTATGGCAACTATGCCGCCGACCTGACACGCACCATACCGGTAAACGGCAAGTTCAGCAAACGCCAAAAGGATGTATATAACGCTGTACTGCACCTGCACAACTATGCAAAAAGTATTTTAAAGCCCGGCATATCAGTAGTAGACTATACAAACAAAGTAGGAGCAGAAACCGAAAAGCAATGCCTGAAGCTGGGACTGATCAGTAAGACTGACATCAAAAACCAGGACCCTGCAAACCCCGCTTACCGCAAGTACCTGTATCATGGCATATCGCACCACCTGGGTATAGATGTGCACGACCTGGGCACACGCACAGAGCCTGTACAGGCTGGTATGTTATTCACGGTAGAGCCGGGATTGTACATAGAAGAAGAACAAACGGGTATACGTATAGAAAACAATATATGGCTTACCAAAACAGGGCATATAGATTTATTCAAAGGCATCCCTATAACGGTAGAAGAAATAGAAGCCGTGATGAAAAAAGGGAAAAAGTAACAGATATCTTAAAAGCGTGTTGAACATTCGACACGCTTTTAAGTTTATATTTGAGTTACAAACTTCTGAATAATGAGAAAGCTGCTTCTTCCTTTTATTGCCATGGCATTTTGTACAACCATCAACGCACAGCAATTTTACTTCAGGGGAGGGCTGGGTTATTCTATTGCGCATGGGGGCGTGGCTCAAAGTACCGTATCTAATAATACAGGAAGCGTATTCCCGATACATGGCAAATACAGCAGTACACAGATACACGGAATCTTTCGACCTGGGGCGCTCTTCCTATACAGCAGGGCTGCAGGGAATACTAGCGGCAGGTGCTATGTTTAGCAAAAATATCGGGGTAGACCTGGCCATGAATATAGGATTGGCACCACGCAGTATGAAATCGGATGTATATCTGGAACAACCTGCATTGCGCGAAACACTTGCAGTAACACAGAAAGCAGATATGCCCGTAATGATTACTCCGTCGCTGGTAATACAAAGTGATACGGGCAGCAGGATAACTGCATACGCACGCGGAGGTGTGGTTTTTCCTGTAAAAACAGGCATGACACAGGAAGTGATGTACACACAGGATAGATTGAACCCTGCAGATAATACATGGGTGCGCAATACTGTAGGATGGACCGAGGACTTTAGTATGCGTTTAAATCCCGGTGTATCGGGCTCTATAGGCATGAAGTATAAAGCAAATAAGAGCGTAACAATATGGGCCGAGCTTTACCTGCTTTCTATGAATTTATATTTCAAACAATCTGAGCTTACATCTTATAATATAAACGGGGCTAGTGCACTCAGCACCTTGTCTCAGGATGCGAGAATTACCAATTATGAATTTGAGGCGAATACATCAGGCAACTCCAACGTAGCGCCTACGTATCAGGTGCCTTACAGCAATTTTGGTATACATGCTGGAATTATGGTTGACCTGAAGTAATTACCTGAGCCTGTCAGCAGCACGCACAAGCTTTTCGTCTTTACGTATACCACTTATCGCCATTGCCAGAAATACGATAGCAGCCACAGGTATAAATGATGCTATGCCAAACGAGGTACTCTGAGGTGGAATTTTCAGCGAGTTGAGGTAGCTGTCTTTTATATAAGTAACATGAAATATTACAAAGCCTATATTCAATACTATTGCCAGCAAGGCCATGTTTACCTGGCGTTTGCGGTTTTTGAACATGAAGATAGCCACAAGGGGCAGAGCTACTAAAATCATAGCCAGCAAAGCCAGCAGGTAACTATACTCCATCAGCTTCACACCTTTGGTAATTTCACCGCCGGAGGATGGATCCACATAACTATAGTTGATAATATTCAACATAAAGACGCAGAAGCCCAGCACCGCAGCTATTAACAGCCATATTGATTGAATTCTTTGTATCATACCCTAAATCCCTAAAGGGACTTTCAATTTAGTTAAAAAATTTTTGGCACCCAACTAGCTAATCATTGGCGCACCGAAATAACTATGCAGTATCTCCGGCAGTGTTATTCCTTCCGGTGTCTGATTATTCTCTAACAAACAAGCCATGATGCGCGGCAAGGCCAGCGAACTGCCGTTAAGTGTATGTACCAGTTGGGGTTTGCCATTTTCATCCCTGTACCTGATTTTCATCCTGTTGCTCTGAAAAGTTTCGAAGTTAGAAACAGAGCTAACTTCCAGCCAGCGTTCCTGTGCAGCGCTATATACTTCAAAATCATAAGTAAGCGCAGAAGTGAACCCCATATCACCACCACACAGGCGAAGGATACGGTATTGCAGGTTGAGCACCTGTAACAAGCTTTCTACATGCTTCACCATTTCTTCCAGCGCTTCGTAGCTCTTATCCGGGTGTGCTATCTGCACTATCTCTACTTTGTCAAACTGGTGAACCCTGTTGAGCCCGCGCACATCTTTGCCATAAGAACCCGCCTCTCGCCTGAAGCACGGTGTATAGGCAGTCATCTTTACAGGCAATTCGTTGATGATAGTATCTCTGTGGATATTGGTAACCGGCACCTCGGCCGTGGGTATCATATAATAGTTGTCCTGTGTGAGGTACATCTGCCCCTCTTTATCGGGCAACTGACCGGTACCAAAGGCAGAATCTTCATTTACCAGGTACGGCGGATAATACTCCGTATATCCTGCGTTGATATTATGGTTCAGGAACAGGGTT